>JAOUEA010000199.1 GCA_029858935.1 Actinomycetota bacterium | reverse complement strand
ACCCGCGTGGTTCGGCCGCGAAGTCACCGGGGAACCCGGCTGGAGCAACGCTGCGCTCGCCCGTCACGGCCGGCCCTTCTGATCCGGCCCCCCAGGAGTTCATCCATCCGACGAGCACCGTTTCACCACAGATGCCTCAACCGAAGGCTGCGATGAACCTAGATGACCTATTCCAAGGGGTTGGGGTCCGCGGGCGTGGGGGGTGGGAGTGTCCAGAATCGGCGTTGCCAACTACTACCCCACCGGCATCAAGATCACCGACAAACAACTCGCCGCCGTACCCATCACCAAACACGACTTCCACGGCGACTGGAACTACACCATCGTGCCACCCACCGCCACCGCAGGACCATCGGTGCCAAGATGAAGCCATGACCACCGGTCAACGCAGCGATCCCCGGATCCGCACATTCGTGCTGGTGTCGACGCCGGCCGCATTGGCCGCATGGCAGGTGGGCTTCGAGCTGGGCGCGTTCGACGTGATCGCCTACCGTCGTATCTTCGCCGTCTTCGTTGTCAGCACGGTGGTGCTCATTGCCACATTCATTGCACCCGACAGTGGGTTTGCCACGACGACCTGGAGCCGGCTGATCCTGTCGCTGCCCCTCGTGTACATCGCCGCAGACGTCACGCTGCTCACCGACTCGAGATTCATCACCACGTTGCTGAGCGGGGCGATCCTGCTCACGAGCCCTTACATCGTGTGGGTCGCGGCGCGGCTCATGGGGTTCGAGTTCTTCACGCTGGAACGACGCGAACAGGTGGGCGCAATCATCCTGGTCATGGGAATCGGAATCCTCGGATGGTATGTCGGCCACAGCAACAACCACTTTCTCACGTGCCGCGACTTCGTGCGCATGGGAGACTTCAAACCGGCGAACTGCGTCGATTGATGGTTGCGCCGGCGGCAGGTACGCGCCATGGATGAGACCGGGCCCGCGACCGGCTATGACGGCGAACGAGCAGGCGGCGCCACCTACCGCGAGGTCGTTCGTGAGCGGGATGTCCGGATCCTGGCGATCTCGCGGTTCATGGCCAAGACGGGGATTTCAGTTCTCGCCTACGGCACGATGGTGTACCTCGCCCGAGGCGGCGCCTCGCAGTTCCAGCTGTCGCTCGCCAATGGGGCGACGTTCCTCGCCGCGCTCCTCTTCGGCTTCCAGGGCGGGCAGATAGCCGACACGGTGCCCAAGCGGGTCGCGCTTGGCGCTGGCTTCGGGGTGCAGGCGGCGCTGTGCGTCCTGACGCCGACGTTGTTCGGTACCGGTGTCGGCGAGCTGTTGTTGCTGATCTTCGTCGCCAGTGCGCTGGCACAGGTCGTGGCGCCAGGTTTGAAAGCGGCGGTTGCGGTGGTGTCGACGCCGGCACAACTCGCCACCGCTGGTGCACTGGTGTCGGTGATCGGCTCGATCGGTTCCGCAATCGGTTCGGCGTTCATTGCGCCGATACTCATCAAGACCACCGGCATCGAGGTGGTGCTCTATGTGTCGGGGGGTCTGTTCGCGATTGGGGCGGTCCGCGTGCTTGCGCTACCCGAGGAGCGCGGTCCGCAGGACATCCGCGCCGCCATGCGCGACGTCGATTGGAAGCCACGGGCGCTGTCGTTGACCGAGACCGCTCGGTGGGTCGTTGGGAATCGAGAGGTCGGCTCGATGATCCTCATTGGCGCGATCGTCGTTGCGCTGTACCAGGGATTCAACACGCTGCTCCCGGTATTCGTGCGCGATGTGTTGCAGGAGGATCCCGCCAACACGGTCTACATCTTTGCGCCGGCCGGCCTCGGTTTCCTGGCTGGAGCGCTGTACAGCCCGCGACTCATGCACTGGTTCGGCGAGCGTCGAGTCGCAGTCGTCTCTCTGGGATGCATGGCCGGCGGCATGATGCTGTTCGGCATCCTCGACACGGTTGCGCCGGTCTTCGCCGTCGTGAGCCCGCTGCGACTCCTCGAGCTGTTCGGGATCACGGTGAGCACCAAGACACTGGCCGCCGGGGTGATCGCGATCCCGACGAACTTCGGTTCGACTGCGGCCGGGGCAGCGATCCAGACGTTCATCAATCGGCGGGTGCCGGTAGAACAGCAGGGCGCGATCTTCGGTGTGGAGCAGGTGCAGACGAACGCACTGTGTCTCGCAGCAGTGATGTTGCTGGGCGCAGTGTCGACCTTCACCGGTCCCCGGTTCGTCTACCTGGTGGCACCGGTCATCGTGATTGCCCTGATCGTCTGGCTGGTGGTCTACAGCTATCGCTCGGTGCAGGGTGAGCACATGACCCGCCGGCAGGCCCTCGATACGTTGTTCTCGGAGGGCTCGACAGTCTCGGAGGGTTCGACCGGACCTTGACCGGCCGGTATGGGTCCCGGGGAGCGTTGGGATCAGCATCCGGTCGATGCGTCGCCCGCCTCGGCCTTGGCCGACTCGAGCCAGGCGTCGATCTGTTCCCAAGTGCGCCAGAGCATCTCGGTGCGGCCCTCGGAATCGACCGGAAGGTCGGCCGGCGGAACGGCGACCCAGACGAGATCCAGGACCTTGTTGTCGGGGATGGCCCGCCACAGCTCGCGCACGCCCTCGATTCCGTCGAGGCCGGTGTGGGCGACGAACACTGCGGCCGCCTCGGGGCACGCGGCGAGCGCGGCGAGCGTGCCGCCGACGCGCGGCGGCAGGACATTGCGCAGGCCGCGAGCCCGCTTGGCGGTGTCGGCATGGCCGGTGCGTTCGAGGTGTTCGATTGCCCGGGCGCGACGCTGCACGGTGAAGTTGCCACCTTCGGGGAAGATGACGAAGACATCGTCACGCCCCATGCCGGCTGCGAGCTCGCCCACCAGTTCGGTGGCCGGTCGCACCCCCGACCCGTGACCCACGAACCGGTTCGGCAGCCGGTTGAGGAGCAGGTCGAAAGCCGGGTCGAGCTGGAGCGCCTCCTTCAACACGATCCGGGGCCGGCGTTCGGCGACGACCGCCAGCTCGTGGAGCAGGAGGATCGAGTCGGCCGGTCCGGCATGGCGACTCATCACGATCAGCGGTGGCCGGTCGGCAGCGTCGGCCCGGCCCGTCGCAGACTCGAGGTCGTCGTCGGGGCCGGCGACCTGGCTGCGGCGGACCGCGCCGCGTGTGTGGATCTCGACGGCGAACAGACGGGTTCCGGCCCCAACCAGCACGCGTAGTGCCCAACGCAGCATCCGATAGTGCCTCGCAAGCGACCGGTCGCTGCCAAGGTGTCGGCCGAATCCGCTGACGAGCCAGAGCCCGAACCCCCAAACCAGGACAGCCACCTCGACGAAGACATAGACGCTGAACAACCCGAGGCTGCGAACCGCTCGGAACTTGCCCGGCAAGCGGTACGACATCACGAAGGCACCGATGATGAGCAGCGGCACGCTCACGAGGTACACCCAACACAACAGCAGTGGGAGCGGCCACAGGGCGACCCGCCGCACCCAGCGTGGAGGCAACCTCAACGTTCGGTCCGTCCGAGCCGATGCTCGGCGAGGTATGCCACCGTCGCCTCGTATGACTGCTCGATCCGCTGGGCGACGCTGTCACCTTTCCCGCCGCGGTACTGCCGGAGGTCGTTGAATCGCTTCGGGTCGCCGGTTGGAAGCACGTGGACTGCGACACCTTCGGGAACATTGGCCAGTGCCTCACTGAAGCGGTGCCGCCTCGAGATCTCGAACGCAACGAGCGCCACCTCCCAGGGCCGTGTCGGCACTTCGAGCGGCTGCTCGATTCGGCCGACCTGGAGAACGTAGATCTCCGTCGCCCTCCGGTCGATTGCGCGGTCGAGCGGGATCGAGGCGACGAGCCCGCCGTCGAGGAAGTGCTCGCCGTCGATCTCGACCGGGGGCAACAGGCCCGGCACCGCCGATGAAGCCACCACGGCATCGACGATCGATCCCTGCGTGAAGTAGTGAACGTTCGCACGCTCGATCGACGCCGCGACGCACTCGAACGGCACCGCGAGGTCCTCGATCCGATCAACCGGCAGCGCCTCGGCCACCAATCGGCGCAAGGCACTGTTGTCGAAGATGTGAGTCCGCTCGTTGAAGATGGTCGCCAGACGTGCACCGACCGAGCCCTGGAAGACCGTTGCGCGCCCGAGCGATGTCCACAGTTCGGCCAATCGACCCACGGTGGCGAGGCTGGGTTCCGACGCGATGATGGCGCCGTTGATTGCGCCGATCGAGGTGCCGACGACGAGATCCGGCACGATGTTCG
>JAOUEA010000034.1 GCA_029858935.1 Actinomycetota bacterium | reverse complement strand
GCGCCGCAAGTGGTCGAGATACTGTTGCGCCTCGCCCTGTGCCGCTTGCAGATCGCCCGCGACCTCGGCGCCTTCGTGCTCGGTCGTGTCGTCGTCGGTGCCCGGGGCGGGGACGACCCCGGCCTTACCGGCCGGGGCGTCCTCGTCCTCGCGCAGGTTCGCGAACCGCCGCCGGTCCGTGATGCGGACCCGTGGCTGCTCGTCGTTGCGCTCTCGGTCGTCGGTCACGTGGCCTTGACCTCGATCGTGCGTGCCTTCGCCTCTTCACGCTTGGGCACGAGCACCGACAACACGCCGTTGTCGAACGACGCCTCGATGTGCTCCGAGTCAGCGACACGTGGGAGCCGGACCGAGCGCGCGAACGAGCCATAACTGCGCTCGATGCGGTGGTACTGACCCTCGTTCTCGTCACGGCTGAACTCCCGCTGACCGCGGACCGTGAGCATGCCGTCCTCGAAGGTCAACTCCACGTCCTGCGAGCGCAGGCCCGGCAGGTCGACGGTCACCTCGAAGCGATCCTCGGTCTCCCGGATGTCGAGCGCCGGAACCCAAGCGTTCTTCGAGAACGCCTGGCCGACCATGCGGTCGAACTCGGCTTCCACACCCTTGAGATCGCGGAACGGATCCCATCTGGTGAGCATCACGACGCACCTCCTTCCTCGACGATCTCGCCCTCGACGACATCGTCGTCCTCGGGCTCTGACTGTTCGGCGCCGGCTTCACTGCCGTCGCCGGTCGGCTCACCCGCGGCGGCCGACGCCTGCTGGTCTTCCACCATGGCCTGCCCGACCCGCTGGTAGACGTTCATCAGCGCGTCGTTCGCGGCGGTCAGGGCGGCTGCATCGGAAGACTCGTCGTCCAACACCTTCTTCAGCTCGTCGTTCTTCGACACGAGCTCCTCACGATCGGGATCTGCGATCTTGTCGGCGTTGTCCTCGACGAACTTCGCCACCTGATAGTGCAGCTGGTCGGCGGTGTTGCGCGCCTCGGCAGTCTCACGCCTCGCGTGGTCTTCGGCGGCGAACTTCTCCGCGTCGGCGACCATGCGGTCGATCTCCTCCTTCGACAGGCTGGTGCCGCCGGTGATCGTCATGGCTTGCTCCTTGCCGGTGGCAAGGTCCTTGGCGCTGACATTCACGATGCCGTTGGCGTCGATGTCGAAGGCGACCTCGACCTGCGGCATGCCCCGCGGTGCCGGTGGGATGCCCATGAGATGGAAACGCCCGAGCGACTTCACGGCGGGCGACATCACCGTTTCGGCCTCGCCCTGGAGCACGTGGATCTCAACGGTCGTCTGGTTGTCGTCGGCGGTCGTGAAGATCTCGGACTTTCGGGTCGGGATCGTGGTGTTGCGCTCGATCAGCTTCGTGAAGATCCCACCCTTGGTCTCGACTCCGAGCGTCAGCGGGGTCACGTCGAGCAGCAGGATGTCCTTCACGTCGCCCTTGAGCACACCGGCCTGGATGGCAGCGCCCACGCCGACGACCTCGTCGGGGTTCACCCCCTTGTGAGGCTCCTTGCCGCCCGTGAGCTTCTTCACGAGCTCCTGGATCATGGGCATGCGCGTGGAACCACCGACCAAGATGATGTGATCGATCTGGTCCGCGGGCTTGCCCCAGTCCTTGATCGCCTGATCGAAGGGCACCTTGCATCGATCGACGAGGTCCTCGGTCATGCGCTCGAACTCGCTGCGCGTGAGCTTCTGCTCCATGTGCAGGGGGCCCTCGGCCGTCGCGGTGATGAAGGGCAGGTTGATCGTGGTCTCGGACACCTGGCTGAGCTCGATCTTCGCCTTCTCAGCCGCTTCCTTCAGTCGTTGTAGCGCCATACGGTCGCTGCCGAGGTCAACACCGTGCGCGTTCTTGAACTCCTTGACGAGGTGATCGATCACACGCTGGTCCCAGTCGTCACCACCCAGCTGCGTGTCGCCGTGGGTCGCCTTCACCTCGAAGACCCCCTCGCCGATCTCCATCAACGAGACGTCGAAGGTGCCACCTCCGAGGTCGAACACGAGCACGGTCTGCTCCTCGTGCTGCTTGTCGAGGCCGTATGCGAGTGCGGCTGCCGTCGGTTCGTTGATGATGCGGAGCACCTCGAGACCTGCGATCTGGCCGGCTTCCTTGGTGGCCTGTCGCTGGGCGTCGTCGAAGTAGGCCGGCACCGTGACCACCGCCTGGGTGACGGTGTCGCCCAGGTACGCCTCAGCGTCGCGCTTCAGCTTGAGCAGGATCTGAGAGCTGACCTCCTGCGGCGTCCACGCCTTCCCGTCGACGTCGATCGACCAGTCCTTGTCGCCCATGAACCGCTTGACCGAACGGATCGTGCGATCGGGGTTGGTGATGGCCTGGCGCTTGGCGACCTCGCCCACGAGGATCTCGCTGTTCTTCGACAAGCCGACCACCGACGGGGTCGTGCGGCTCCCCTCGGCGTTCGGAACGACGACCGGTTCGCCGGCTTCCAACACGGCGACCACGGAGTTCGTGGTGCCGAGGTCGATCCCTACTGCTCGTGCCATGAAGGCGTCTCCTTTTCGGTCTCGGGGAGTCGGGCTCCCGGTCCGTACGTCATCCCTAACGAAGGATAGGACTTGAGTATTCCATTGACAAGTTCTCTGTTGGCCAAACATACCACCCATACGAATCCCTGCGGCACAGACCACATGAGCCGCTGTGGAGAGCGCTCGCGGCGGTCAGCCCGGGGAGGGCGGGAAGCTCGCCGACCGTGTGGCCCCAGGAGGTCAAGGGGAGCGGTCTGCCTGCCGAAAAGGCACTAGAACCAACGGCCTCGACCGAACGTGCCCGACAGGAAGAGACGGATGCCGAAGTGAGCGTTACCCCTCACGAAGCGAGCGTGGTCCATCGCGCCGAGACACCGGCTGCGTCCGGCGCCAGCGTGCTGAGCACGGTCGAGTCGCTGATGCTCGAGGAACGCACCCGCTGGGCGATGACGATCCATGACGGTCTCACCCAGTCGGTGACGAGCGCGATCCTGGAGCTGCAGGTGCTGCGCCATCGCATCGAGACCGACCCCGCGGGGTCGGTGGCAGCGCTGGTCGAGATCGAGGACGCGATCCGCCACGACCTGAGCGAGATCCGCGAAGTGCTCTTCCAGCTGGACGCGGGCCGCCTCCGCGAAGACCCGTCGTTCGACACTTTCGTGAACGAACTGGTCGACCGTTGGAAGCTTCCCGCGCGCATCACGATCGAGGGTGACGTCGAATCCGTCCCGAGCTCCGTGCTCGAGACCGCCCACAGCGTCGTCGGCGAGGCCCTGGCCAACGCCGCGAAGCACTCCGGCTCCAAGGACGTAACCGTGAAGGTCACCGCCGGACCCGACGCACTTCGCATCGAAGTCGCCGACCGCGGGAGCGGCATCTCAGCCGTGACCGACGACGACCCCCATTTCGGACTTCGATTGCTCCGCACCCGAGTACACGAGATCGACGGCTCGATCGAGATCGAGTCGACCCCCGGACGCGGCGTTCGCGTGATCGCCGTGCTCCCCGTCGGAGGGCAAGGAGACAGCTGATGAGGATCATGATCGTGGACGATCACGCACTCGTGCGTCGTGGCATGAGCTATGTGGTGAAGGAAGGCTACCCCGACGCCGACGTGGTGGAGGCCGAGAGCTCGGCCGTCGCCCTCGAGGTGCTGCACGGCGGGGCCAAGGTCGACATGGCGCTCGTCGACGTGCGCATGCCGGATCTCGACGGGCTCGAGCTGCTGCGTGCCATCAAGGCTGAGTGGGAAGAGATGCCGGTGATCATGCTCTCGACCTACGAGAACGCGCCCTACGTCAAGCGGGCGCTCGCCGATGGTGCCGCAGGCTACCTGTTGAAGGATGCCACGCCCGAGGATCTCGCACAGGCGATCAACGTGGCGATGTCGGGCAGCGGCAGCGTGCTCAGTCCACGAGTGATCCAGAACCTATTCGAGGAGCAGCAGAACGGGAGCGACGGCGGACGGCGCAACGAATACAGCCTGACTCAGCGGGAGAACGACATCCTGGCCCAACTGGCGGAGGGGCGTTCGAACCGAGAGATCGCGCAGTCGCTGTTCCTGTCGGAGAAGACCGTGAAGGCGCACCTCGCGGCGATCTTCCGCAAGCTCGGCGTCACGAACCGCACGCAGGCCGCGATGATGGCCGTGCAGATGGGCGTGGGCCCGGTGCCGGGCGCCCTCGCGGTCAACGACTGAGAGCCTTCGCGGCTGGGCCCTCATCGGGACTCGACCGCCGGCGGGACGCGACTCGCGCACCCGCCGGCGATCGCCTCGGTCAGGCTCGAGGAAGCACCACACCGACCCCATCGAGCGAGCTGGGGTCGTACCGGATGCCCATCAACTTGAGGATCGTGGGCATGATGTCGACGGAGCGCAACGCGCGCCGTGGCGCCTCACCGGCCGCGAGGCCGGGCCAGGAGAACGCGATCGGGATGTTCTGGACCTGCCGCTGATGTCCGCCGTGGTCGCCGTACACCCCGTAGGTTGTGTCGTCGCGCAGCAGCCCCACGACGTCGGCGCCACCGGGCGCGGCCATCGTGTCCACGAGTTCTTGTCCGTGGAGGTTGAACCACTTCCGCTCACCGCGCGACATCTGCCCCAGGCTCCCGAAGGGCACGTAATGGTCGCCATCGCGGTAGTACGCCGCGATGACTTGGGGCAGCTCCCGAACCGCGGCCGCTCCAGCCTGCAAGCTCGCCGGCGACTGGTCGTTCAGGAACACCGCGATGTGGGAGTCCTGGTAGGAGAAGCCGAGGTTGGTGCCGAGTTCGTCGACGAGCCCCTGGATCGCTGGGCTCGCCATGCGGTAGTCCTCGTTCGTGCCCGTCGTCGTCTCGACGCCGTAGTACCAATTGAAGTCAGACCGGAACGGTGCATCCACACCGTAGAAGTTCGTGCCGGTCTGTGCGCCGTGGTCGGCGGTGATCACGATCAGCGTCTCCTCGAGGAGACCGGCGTCGTCGAGTGCGTCCCGGATGCGTCCGACCTGCGTGTCGGCGAGCTTCGCAAGGAACGGAAGGTGTCGCATCTCCTCCACCGAACCGGGGGAAGCCCCTGCCTCGCCCTCGTCCTCCGTGCCCCACATGTGCCCTGCCTTGTCGATCGCACCGAGGCTGACCAGCATGCCGTGCCAGTTGGGGTCGTTCTCGATCACCTCGATCGCGGCGTCGGCCGACCACGTGTCACCGCCGAGGTGCGCCGGATCGAATCCTGGCATGAATCGGTTGCCCTCGAGCGGGTACATCTGGGCTCGAGGGAGCGATGCTGTGCCGTAGTCGAGCGGAGGCGATGTCGACTGCATCGTCCACCAGCGGTTGCAGCTGCCGGTGAGCCCGAAGTACGGGGGAACCGTGCCGTTGCCGTCCTCCGGGCGGCGCCACGTCGTCGCCGAGCCTCCGCCGCAGTCGATCGCCGCGTTGGCGCTCCCGCGGATCTGGATGATGAAATGCTGGGGGTCTGACGCGCCCACGGTCTGACCTGCAGTGCAGGCCGCCGTGCGCTTCTCGGCGATCGCCGCGAAGGTAGACGACTCCCCGAATTTCTGATCCAGGTAGTCCTGCAGCTTCATGTGCCCCGCCCTGTCGATGAGGGCGTCGAACTGCGCACAGGACATGCTGGACGACACATGGTAGGCCCCTTCACCGAGTCCTAGCACGTTGCCGACGTCGCGGTAGACCTCGTTGGACCACCCCATGTGCTTGGGGAACTGCCCGCTCGTCATGACGTTGTGGCTGATCACGGTCTCCGCGGCCATATGACCGAGGTACGCCCGCGGGAAGTTCACGCCACCGTCCATGAGCGCCTGCACGTTCTCCATGTCGTATCGCATGATCGTGTCGCGGCGGGTCTGGTCCAAGACGATGATCACGACGCGGGTCGGCCGCTTCGGTGTCGCAGCCATAGCCGCTCCCGCGAACAACGAGCCCAGCAGCAACGCCAGCGATCCAACGACGGCGACGGCCCTTCGGAATCCCCTCACGGCTTCCCCCTCCCGAGGCGTGTCCGACCTTCGCTTCTGCGCCGAGCGATGGAAGAGAGCTCGCCCGCAGTGGGGGGGAACGCGCCCTACGTTGTTTGCACCTGCAGGTGCTGGCTCGTTATAGGCGTGGGCGCCCAAGCTGTCAAATCAGGTGTCGGGCAGATACGGTCAAGCCCCGAGCGGGCGCTCACGACGAGCTGAAGTCCCGGAAGAACCGGCTCGGCGTTGGGCCCCGCTGCCCCTGGTATTTGTTGCCTGCCGCACCGTAGGGGGTCTCGGCCTCGGTCGTCAGCCGGAAGAAGCTGATCTGGCCGATCTTCATGCCCGGATACAGCGTGATCGGCAGGTTCGCGACGTTGGAGAGCTCGAGCGTCAGGTAGCCGTCCCACCCAGGGTCGACGTACCCGGCGGTCGAGTGGATGAGCAGCCCCAACCGGCCCAGCGAAGACTTGCCTTCGAGCCGAGCAACGAGATCGGTCGGCAGCCTGACCCGCTCCAAGGTCGAGCCGAGCACGAACTCGCCCGGGTGCAGGATGAACGGCTCGTCGGGCTTGGTCTCGACGAGCTCGGTGAGGTCGGGTTGCTCTTCCTTCACATCGATGTACGGGTAGCGGTTGTTCGCGAACACGCGGAACTGCGAGTCGACATGCAGGTCGATCGACGAGGGCTGCACGCATCGCTCGTCGAAGGGATCGATCACGATGCGCCCGGCGCCGATCTCCTCACGGATCGTGCGATCGGACAGGATCATCGGGCGCGATGCTACCCGCTCGCGCTGGCCGCGACCCAGCGAGCAAGGGCGCCCGCAGCGGCCCCCGAATCGATGGTCTCGGCCGCGAGCGCCACGGCCTCGGGGAGACTCGCAGCCCGACCGGCGATCTCGAGCGCGGCCCCTGCGTTGAGCAGGACCACATCGCGGCGGGGGCCCTGCTCTCCGGCAAGGAGCGCCCGCACGATCGCAGCCGACGCCGCTGCGTCGCCACCCGCCAGATCCTCGACGGAGGCCCGTTCGAACCCGAGCTCGGCAGGATCGAGTGTCGTTTCGCTCGCGCGTCCGTCACGCACGTCGAACACGGCCGAGGGCCCGGTCGTCGTGAGCTCGTCGAGGCCGTCTTCGCCGCGGAAGAGCACGGCGCGGGTCCCACGTCGCGCCAGTACCTCGGCCATGAGCGGCAGCATCCGAGCATCGGAGCATCCGACGGCCTGAGCGAACGGACGCGCCGGATTCGTGAGGGGGCCGAGGAAGTTGAACACCGTCGGCACCCGCAGTTCCCGGCGCACCGGGCCGGCGTGCGCCATCGCCGGGTGGAACATCGGCGCGAACAGGAACGCGATGCCCGCCTCGGCGAGGCATCGGTGCACGCCCGCAGCATCGAGGTCGATCGTGACGCCCAGAGCCTCGAGCACATCGGCCGAACCGCAGTGCGAGCTCGCGGCCCTGTTCCCGTGCTTTGCGACCGGCACCCCTGCACCGGCGACGACGATCGCGGAGACGGTCGAGATGTTGAACGTGCCGCGACGATCGCCCCCGGTTCCGACGACGTCGACGGCGGGCTCCGGGGTGCGCACCGGATTGGCGAACTCGAGCATCGTGCGCGCGAGGCCCTCGACCTCGTCGGCCGTTTCTCCCTTGGTCCGCAGCGCCATGAGGAAACCGCCGATCTGACCGGGCGAGGCTTCCCCGGCCATCACACGGCGCATCGCTTCGGCCGCTTGATCGGCCTCGAGCGGCTCGTGACGAACGAGCCTCGCGAGGGTGTGTGGCCAGAAATCGGGGTCCGTCTCGAGGTCGGTCCGGCGCTCGCTCATCGCCGCCCGACGCTAGCAGGTGGTTCGCTACACTGAGGCCCTCATCGGCTCGCCCGGTGGGCTCGCGCGGGTGTGGTTCAATGGCAGAACGTGAGCTTCCCAAGCTCGAGACGGGGGTTCGATTCCCCTCACCCGCTCTGGCCGGCGCTCTCGCCGGCGGCGCGCGCGTCGGTCGTTCCGCGTTCAGGCCCCGTCGAGGTATCGGGACGCCGTCGGACACAGATCGTTCAGGGGACAGGGTCGACAGCGGGGTGTGGGTGCCTTGCAGATCTCGCGGCCGAGCCGTATGAACCCGACATGCATCGGTGTGCGGAGCCCGTCGGGCACCAGCTCGTGCAGGATGCGGTCTGCGCGCTCGGCGCTCGCCCTGGGCGGGATCAACCCGAGACGCGCGGTGACCCGGTGCACATGGGTATCGACGGGCATCGCGTCGCGGCCGAGCGCGAAGCTCAGCACGACCGCGGCGGTCTTCGGACCGATGCCGGGCAACGTCATCAGGTAGTCGCGCGCCTCGTCGTCGGAGAGCTCGCGCAGTCGTGAAAGGTCGAACGAGCCTTCTCGGTCGCGAACCTCGCGCAGGATCGCCTGGATGCGTGGCGCCTTGGAGTTCGCGAGCCCACCGCTGCGGATCGCATCGGCCACCGAGATACTTGCGGCGTCAACGATCTGCTGCCACCCGTCCGGGAACGCCCGACTCAGGTCGGCGAACGCGCGCTGGGCGTTGAGGTCGCTCGTGTGCTGACTCAGCACCGTGAGCACGAGCTCGTCGAGCGGGTCGTCGGCGCGCGGCGGCTCGAGTGCGCCGAACCGCTTGACGAGTCGGTTCGCGATCGCGCGGATGCGCCGGCGGTCGGGCGGCCGCCAGCCCTCGGACGGCGGTACAGAGCGGCGCGACCCGCTCACTGCTGGCTGCGAACGCCGTTGCGGAACTGCGTGAGCGACGGCTCGAACCCGAGCGCGATGTTGTCGGTCGGCCCGTTGCGGTGCTTGGACACGATCAGCTCGGCGAGCTTCTTCTTCTCGGGATCGGCGTCGTCTCGGTGGATGAACATCACGATGTCGGCGTCCTGCTCTATCGCACCGCTCTCACGAAGATCGGACAGCTGTGGGCGCTTGTCGGCTCGCGCCTCAGGGTTTCGGTTGAGCTGGCTCACCGCGATCACGGGGATCTCGAGTTCCTTGGCGAGCATCTTCAGGGACCGGCTGATCTCGGCGATCTCCTGCTGGCGGGAATCGGGGCGTCGCCCGCCCATGCTGGGGTGACCCATCAGCTGCAGGTAGTCGACGATGATCAACGACAGACCCCGCTTGCCGGTGCGCATGCGTCGCGCTTTGGCCCTGATGTCGACGATGTTCGTGTTGCCCGAGTCGACGATCGACAGCGGCGCATCGTGCAGCACCTCGGCGGCCTGCACGACCGCCTGCCAGTCGTTGGGCCCCACGCGCTTGTTGCGGATGCGGTCCCAGGGCACGCGGGCCTCTGCGCAGAGCAGCCGCATGCCGATCTCCCAGCGCGACATCTCGAGTGAGAAGATCGCGACGGTCTCGCCGCCGACCGCGATGTTGCGAGCCATGTTCACGGCCAGCGAGCTCTTGCCCATGCCCGGTCGGGCGGCGAGCACGATCAGGTTGCCCGGCTGAAGCCCCGAGGTGAGGTTGTCGATGTCGATGAATCCTGTCGGCAGCCCCGTGTACGCCGACTCTCGAGTCTGGATCGATTCGAGGTCGAGCATGGCCTGGTCGACCAGATCGCGCAGCACGGCCATCTCTTCGCGGTCCTCGCGCCGAGCGACCTCGTAGATGCGCTGTTCCGCATCGTCGGCCACGGCTTCGGCGTCGTCGGTCGAGGCGTAGGCGCGATCCATGATGTCGGCGGCGGCCGAGATGAGGCGACGCCGCAGGGCAGCCTTCGAGACGATGTCGGCGTAGTAGGCGGCGGAGGCCGGCGTCGGCACCTCGTTGGCGAGGTCGGCGAGGTAAAGCCTTCCGCCGATGTCGTCGAGCGAACCGTCGCGTTCGAGCGCTGCTCCGGCCGACACGATGTCGACGGGCTCGCCGCGCGCGAAGAGCCCTCGCATCGTGGAGTAGATGCGCCCGTGCGCCGAACGGTAGAAGTCGTCGGACTCCAGGATCTCCACGACGTCGGCGACTGCCTCGTTCGACAGCAACATCGCGCCCAACACCGACGCCTCGGCCTCGAGGTTGTGCGGAGGTAGCCTGTGCCCCTCGCCCGCGGGCAAGCGCCGCACATCGTCGGCGGTTCGCGCCATCTACCCCTCCCCCTCGAGGTCCACGCCGCCGGCGGACCCACCTCTCAACCCGGGGACGGTACGCTCGACGGAGCCAGGACGACAGTGGACAACCGCTGTGGATTGTTCCCGTGCAGGTCGTGAAGCGAGATTCCTTGTCACTCCGCCTCTGACCTGCGCTTTCCACATGTGGATAACCATGTGGAACAGTGTGAATCACATGTGTGACATTCGGGCATGAGTGTGACGTCGTCGCCCCGTACACTCCGCCCATGAACCGCCGGATCGACGCCGTGGTCTTCGACATGGATGGCACGCTGTTCGACTCGATGCAGCCGGTCACGCGCGGTTTCATCGACACGATCGTGGAGGCGGGCGGTCCCCGCTATTCGCCGGCGCAGATCATCGCCTCGTTCCCTCGAGGTCCCAGCGATCGCATGCTCGAGCACCTGCTGGGGCGCCCGGTCACCGAGGCAGAGCGCGGTGCGTACCACCGGCGCCTCGATCGAGCGGCGGCCGCCATGTGCCCCTACCCCGGGGTGGAGACCGCGCTGGGCGCCCTGAACCACGCTGGGCTGCGGCTCGCGCTGTTCACGGGCGCCGACGTCGTGAGCCTCGAACTGTTGCTCGCGCGCACGGGCCTGCGCGAGCGATTCGAGGTGCGCACGGGCGGCGACGAGGCCGGCCGGCCCAAGCCGGACCCTGCAGGCATCACGCTGACCTGCGCGCGGCTGGGCGTCGAAGCCTCGGCGGTCGCCTACGTTGGAGACAGTGAGCACGACATGCTCGCAGCTCGGGCGGCGGGCACGTTCGCGATCGGCGCAGGGTGGGGAAGCCTGTGGCACGACGGGCATCCCGCACATGTGATCGTGCGCTCGCCCCAGGAGTTGCTCGCCGCCGTGCAGGACCTCGCATCGCCGCGGGCCGGGCGCGACGCCCGGCCCGCGGCCGATGCAGTGTGATGACGAGGCGCGGGCGTCAGCCCTCGGCCACGACCTGCACGGTGACGACGGGGTCGACCTGATGGAACAGGTGCACCCGCACCTCGTGGGCCCCGACCGAACGGATCGGTTCTTCGAGGTGCACGTCGCGCTTGTCGATCGTGAGGCCCTCGTGCTGGGCGGCGATCGCGTCGGCGACGTGCTCGGCAGTGACCGAGCCGAACAGCTTGCCCTCATCACCGGCTCTCGCGGTGACTTGGATCGGCCCGCCAGCGATGAGCCGCGAAGCGATCGCCTCGTACTCCCCCTTGCGGGCGTATTGACGACGCTCGTGCGCTCGCCGCAGGTTCTCGGCCTGCTGCGCAGCGCCCTTGTGGGCCTTGACCGCCATCGACCTCGGGATCAGGAAGTTCCGCGCGTAGCCGTCGGCAACGTCGACCACGTCTCCGGGGTCACCGAGCTTGTCGACGGGCTTCTGGAGAACGACCTTCATCGGCTCGAATACGGCAGAAGAGCCATCTCGCGGGCGTTCTTCACGGCCGAAGCGACGTCACGCTGGTGTTGCACGCAGTTGCCCGTGACGCGGCGGGCGCGGATCTTGCCACGCTCGCTCACGAACTTGCGCAGCGTAATGACGTCCTTGTAATCGACGTAGTCGACGCGGTCCTTGCAGAAGACGCAGAACTTGCGCTTTCCCTTCTTCTGCCAGCCCTTGTCGTCCTTGTCACGGCGGCGCTTCGGACCCTCCCTTTTCTTCGGTGGCATTACAGCGGTGTCTCCTCTTGATCGGTGCCGCCACCGCCCACGGGCGCGGCCACGCGCTCACCCCAATCGCCGCCGGACGAGCTGCTGCTCGAGCGGGACTGGCGTTCGACGCGCGCCGTCGCCCACCGCAGGCTCGGACCGACCTCGTCGGCCTCGATCTCGATGGCGGAGCGCTTGTCGCCGTCCTGGTTCTCCCAGGATCGGTAGTTGAGCCGGCCGGCCACCACCACGCGCGTGCCGCGCGTAAGCGACTCGGCCGCGTTCTCGCCGAGGCTGCGCCAGCAGTTGACCGAGAAGTACGACGCTTCGCCGTCCTTCCAGCCGCCGGAGCCGTCGGGGATGCGGCGGTTCACGGCGATCCTGAACTTGCAGACCGCGGCCCCGTTCGGCGTGTAGCGCAGCTCGGGGTCGTCGGTGAGGTTCCCCACCAGGGTCACCTGGTTGTCGCTCGCCATGTCACGTCACCACCTTGTGGGTCTCGCACCCGCCGCGCGTATGGCTCACGCGGGGGCGGGGGAAGCAGCAGCTTCTTCGTTGGATGCGATCGTTCGCGGTCGCTCGCCCCGCGCCTCGGCGCGCTTTGTGTGACGGCCCTTGGGGGGTCGAACCAGCACCTTGTGGCGGATGACCTCGTCGGCCAGGTTCAACACCCGGTCGAGCTCGGGCTGGGCCGCGGGCTCGGCCGTGAACGTGGCCACCACGTAGTAGCCCTCGTTCTCATGGTCGATCTCGTAGGCGAACCTGCGACGGCCCCAGCGATCGATGTTCGAGACCTCACCACCGTTGGCGGATACCACCTTGGTGATGCGGTCGGTCGCCGTCGAGACGACCTTCTCGTCGGCCTCGGCAGCCAGGATGAGCATGACTTCGTATTCCCTCAACCAGTCACCTCCTCTGGTCTGGACGGCCCCCTCACGAGAGGGAGCAGTAGGGACTTGAGGGTCGCCCAGCAGTGTACGAGAACGGTCTGAACGCTAGCACCGGCCTCCGACACGGGTTTCAGCATCGTCGCGGTGGTGCCGACACTTCCATGCATGAGCAACGTACGGACGACCGTGGCGCTCGCCATCGCCTGCGCCGTGCTCGTGCCCGCGCCTGCCGCGTCGGCCCGACCACGAGGAGCCGTTGCGGAGCCCCGCATCGCCTACATCCGCAACGCCGACCTGTGGACCGTGCTGCCCGACGGGTCCGGCGACGTGCAGATCACGTCGGGTTCCGCGAAGGATTCCGACCCCGCATGGGTCCCGGACGGATCGCGCATCGCGTTCACCCGCACGATGGGCTCGGGACCCGAGATCTGGATCGTCGATGCCACCGGTGGCGCGCCCCAGCGGCTGCTGCGGCGAGCGAGCGACCCGAGCTGGGCGCCCGACGGTTCCTCGATCGCTTTCGTCCGCAAGGTCAAGGGGAACACCGACGTCTGGGCGGCCGACGCCGACGGCTCGAACCGGCGCCGGCTCACGAACTCCCCCGCCGTCGACATCGAGCCCGCCTGGGGCCCGAAGAAGATCGCCTTCACGAGCGGTCGCGGGGGGCGTCGTTCGATCTGGATCATGGCGCCCACGGGCCGCAAGGAGCGACGGCTGACCGGCGGGAAGGGAAAGGACCGCTCACCCACCTGGGTCGTGGGCGAAGGACCCGGGCTCGACGTGCTGCACGAGCACGTCGACACCGACGGCGACCACGACCTGCGCACGGTGCGGGTGTCCGACGGCACCTACTTCGACATCCTCGTGCGATCCGATCGTGACGAGACGCCCTCGAGCGCTGCACTCCCGTGGTTCGCGTTCGTGCGCCGAACGGCCTCGAGCAGCACGATCCGGACGTCCGACGTCGATGCGCCGCTCACGACGATGCGGATCATCGTCTCGGTTCCCGGCCTCGCCGACCCGGCCGTCGCACCGATCGTGCCGTAGCCGGGAAGCTCAGAACCCTCCGCATCGTTAGACTGCGAACACAGCCGTGCACTTGAAGGAGGCGCGAGCGATGCCCGACCGGACCGTGTCGATCCACGACCTCAAGGCGTGGAAGGGTGAGCAGCGACGCTGGGTCATGCTCACCGCCTACGACTTCCCGACCGCCCAGATCCTCGACCGCGCGGGGGTGCCCGTGCTGCTCGTGGGCGACTCCCTCGGGCGCAACGTGCTGGGCTACGACAACGAGCTACCCGTCACGATGGAAGAGATGCTCCACCACGTGCGGGCCGTCGCCCGCGGCGCCGAGCACGCGATGGTGGTCGGGGACCTTCCGTTCATGAGTTACCAGGCCTCCATCGACGACGGCGTGCGCAACGCGGGGCGCCTCGTGAAGGAAGCCGGCGCCCACGCCGTGAAGCTCGAAGGTGCCCAACTCGACCTGGTGCATCGACTCAGCGACATCGGCATCCCGGTCATGGCCCACGTCGGCCTCACGCCCCAGGCCGTCCACGGTCTCGGCGGGTACAGGGTGCAGGGGCGTGGCGAAGCCGCGCAGAAGGTGCTGGAACAGGCCGTGCAGCTCGAGAAAGCCGGTGCGTTTTCGATGGTGCTCGAGGCGATGCCTGCCGAGTTGGGCGCAGAGATCTCGGGCTCGCTGCAGATCCCCACGATCGGCATCGGCGCAGGGTCGGGCACCGACGCCCAGGTGCTCGTCATCAACGACCTGCTGGGGATCACCGAGCAGCCGCCCAAGCTCGCGAAGGCCTACGCCGACCTGCGAGGAACGATCGCCGGCGCGGTCACGGCGTTCGTCGCAGACGTGGAAGCCGGCACCTTCCCCGACGAGGACCACTCGTACGCGTGAGGTGCGGTGCGGGACCCGATGCCGAGAGCCTCTCGACGGGACCGCCGCAGACCCGCCCGGCACGCAGCCGATGAAGGGGCCGACGCGCGTTGCCCTTCCGAGCACATCGGCGCGCAGCGCGCCGCGCCCGCCACTCCTAGACTCAGTGCGTGGCTTCTGAACCGACCGACGACGCACGGACGCGGGCCGAACTGGTCTCGATGATCGCGCATGAGCTTCGCGGGCCCATCTCGACGATCAAAGGCCTCGCGGTCACCACGCGCACCTATTACGACCGGCTTCCCGACGAGGAGAAGCAGGAGTTCCTCGAGCTGATCGAGCAGGAGTCAGATCGCATGCTCGAGATCGTCACCCAGGCCTCGCTCGCGATGAAGCTCTCGGCCGGGGTGCTTCCGCTGCAGATGGCCCAGGCCGACCTCGCCGCGATCGTTCGGGAGGGCGTCGGCTCGGCCGGGCTCGACGAGGCCCGCACGATCGACCTCGAGCTCGATGACGTCACTGTCGAGGGCGACCGCACCCGCCTCGCGGAGGTCGTGCGGCAGGTCGTGCAGAACGCCGGCACGTTTTCCCCGGCGACCGAGCCGATCGCGATCACGCTCGAGCGTGACGATGACGAGGCGGTGCTCACCGTGCTCGACCACGGACCCGGCATCCCCGACGAGCGGCGCGAGCACGTGTTCTCGACGTTCCCCAACTGGCGTCCCTCGGGCTACGAGGAAGTGCAGGGAACAGGCCTCGGGCTGTTCATCTCCAAGGCACTGGTTGCCGAACACCAAGGGGAGATATCCATCGAGGACGCGCCGGGCGGGGGTACCATGCTCCGCATCCGGCTTCCGCTGGGGGGGACCGAACGTGGCTGAGCGCGACACCGTCACGCTGCTGATCTGCGACGACCACAAGATCCTGACCGACGCGCTCGCGACCGTCGTCGGCCTCGACGAGGGGCTCGAGCTGATCACCGACCCCGTCCACGACCCCGAGACCGCGATCGAGGTGTGCAGCGAGCAGCTTCCCGACGTCGTGCTGATGGACATCGTCTTCAAGGGCGACGGTCTGTCCGGCATCGACGCTACGCGCAAGATCAAGGAAGTCTCGCCCAGCACGAAGGTCGTGATCATGACCGCCCACGACGACGATCGGTTGCTCGTCGAGGCCGTCGAAGCCGGCGCCTCCGGATTCCTCGGGAAGGACGAGGCCGCGCAGGAGCTGCTTTCGGCTGCCAAGGCCGCTGCCGACGGCGAAGTGCTGATCGATCCTGCGACGCTCACCCGCCTGCTCGCCCAGGTGGCCCGGGAGCGCGAGATCCTGCGCGAGGCGACGATGTTGCTCGACGACCTCACCGATCGCGAGCGCGAGATCCTGCAGCTGCTCGCAGAGGGCATGCGGAACGACGACATCGCGACGAAGCTGTTCATCAGCCCGCAGACCGTGCAGACGCACGTGAGGAACATCCTCGGGAAGCTGCGCGTGCACTCCAAGCTCGAAGCCGTGTCGTTCGCGGTGAAGCACGGCGCGATCAACGTCTGAGCCGCCGACCGCGGCCTACCCGGAGCTCGGTACCCAGGATTACCGTCGCGCGAGCATGGAGTCCAGCCGCGTGGTCAGCCGATGATGATGACAGACAACGCGAGCCACCACCCCCTCGGTGGCCCGCTACACAGCGAAGGGCCCGAGTCCACCCCTCCCGGACTCGGGCCCTTTTCCATGCCACGATGCGCCTCGCGTTCGTTCAGCGGTCCGGAAGCTGATCTCGGCGGAGCTTGCCACCCGGCGTGCGCGGCAGCTCGGCCACCAACACGAGCTCGCGCGGAGCCTTGTGCCGGGCGATGCGCTCGCTCGCGTGATCGCGGAGCTCCTCGAGCGAGGGTGCATCGTCGATGGCTCGCGGCACGACGAACGCCACGACTTGTTGCCCCCACTCGGGGTGCGGCCGCCCGGCCACCGCGACCTCCGCGACCCCCGGGTGTGAGACGAGCGCATGCTCGACTTCATCGGGCCAGACGGTCTCGGCGCCGGTGCGGATCGCGTCGTCGAGGCGTCCCTCGACCCGCAGTCGACCCTCGCCGTCGATCGTGCCGGCGTCGCCCGTGCGCAGCCACCCCTGCACGTCGAACGCTGCGCCGGTGGAAGCCGGGTCGTGCCGATACCCCTGCATGATCGTTGGACCGCGCAGCTCGATGCGGCCGCCCTCGCCGACGCGGACCTCGGAGTCGGGCAACGCGATGCCGTCGTAGACCACCCCGCCGCAGGACTCCGTGAGTCCGTACGTCTCGACCAAGCGGGCGCCGAGGGTCTCGGCGTCGGCGCGAAGCTCGGCCTCGAGCGACCCTCCCCCCACGAGTATCGAGCCGAACCTGCCGAGGTCGGCCCCGGCGCGGACCAACCGAGCCAGCATGGCCGGCACGAGGGAGACCGACGCGCCCGGGGGCGAGGAGCGGACGATCCGCTCGGCGTCGAAGCGCTCGTGCACCGCGATCGGAAGGTCCGAGACTTCGCTGCGGAGCAGCACGAGCAGTCCACCGATGTGGGCGGGCGTCAGACAG
>JAOUEA010000198.1 GCA_029858935.1 Actinomycetota bacterium | reverse complement strand
ATGTGTATCTCCCTGCCGGGGACGCGCCCCGACCTCCTCTTCCTATCCTGCCTGCGCCACCTGCTCGACTCCCGCCAAGGGGAAGCCGAGCGCGATGAGCAGGCTCCGAGCCTCGTCGTCGGTCGTCGCGGTCGTGACGATCGTGATGTCCATGCCGCGAACCTGCGCGACTTTGTCGTAGTCGATCTCCGGGAAGATCAGCTGCTCTGTGACACCCATCGTGTAGTTGCCGTGGCCGTCGAACGACAGCGGGCTCATCCCCCGGAAGTCCCGGATGCGCGGCAAGGCCAGTGAAACCAGCCGATCGTAGAACTCCCACATGCGGTCGCCTCGCAAGGTGACCTTGGCGCCGATCGGCATGCCCTCGCGCAACTTGAAACCGGCGATCGACTGGCGCGCCTTGGTCACGACGGGCTTCTGGCCGGTGATCACCGTGAGGTCCTCGAGCGCAGCATCGAGCAGCCGTCCGTCCTTCACCGCGTCGCCGATGCCCATGTTCACCACGATCTTGTCGAGGCGCGGCACCTGCATCACGTTGGAGAGTCCGAGCTCCTGCTGCAGCGTCGCCACGAGCTCCTCGCGGAACCGCAGCTTCAGCCTCGGGATGTAGTCGTCGCTCATAGTTCCGCCTCGCACTTCCGACAGATACGTACCTTCGAGCCGTCCTGCTCGTGGCGGTGCCCGACACGGGTGGGCTTACCGCAGCTCTTGCAGACAGGCTGCACGTTGGAGATGTCGACGAACATCTCCACGTCGATGATGCCACCTTGCTGGATCGCCTGGCTCGAGCCACTGGCTCGGCCCGCAGCGCGCTGATGCTTCTTCACGAGCGCGACGCCGTCGACCATGACGCGCCCCTCGCGGGGAAGCACGCGAACCACGCGACCTTCCTTGCCGCGGTCCTTGCCCGCCATCACACGTACGGTGTCGTCCCTCTTGATGTCGACCCCTGGCATCGCTTACAGCACCTCCGGCGCGAGCGAGATGATCTTCATGAACCGCTTCTCACGGAGCTCGCGAGCCACCGGTCCGAAGATGCGGGTGCCGCGCGGGTTCCTCTGTTCGTTGATCAAGACCACGGCGTTGTCGTCGAAGCGGATGTACGACCCGTCTTGGCGTCGCCGCTCCTTGGCGGTGCGCACGACGACCGCCCTCACGACCTCACCCTTCTTCACGCCGCCACCGGGCAGGGCGTCCTTCACTGTGCCGACGATCTCATCGCCGACCCTCGCGTAGCGACGGCCCGAGCCGCCCAGCACGCGGATGCACAGGACCTCCTTGGCCCCTGTGTTGTCCGCGACCTTGCAGCGCGTCTCCTGCTGGATCACTGCTTCGCTCCCTAGCTCCTACGTCGTGGGCTCGCGGTGCGCCGACTACTTCGCCTGCTCGACGATCTCGATGACCCGCCAGCGCTTGCTCTTGGACACCGGCCGCGTCTCCATCACGCGCACGGTGTCACCCAAGTGCGCCTCGTTCCGCTCGTCGTGCGCGGCGAGCTTGGACGAGCGTCGCACCGTCTTCTTGTAGAGCGGGTGGGTGACCTTGCGGTCGATGCGGACCAGCACCGTCTTGTCCATCGTGTCCGACACGACCACGCCGGTGCGCACCTTGCGTCGCCCGCGCTCGGCGGTCGGATCGGTCATGGTCTGTTCGTCGCTCACTGCTCCTCCTCCGCCGCGGAGGCGGCGAGCTCACGTGCGGCGTCGATCGCGTCGAGCTCGAGCTCGAGCTCGCGTTCGCGCAGCACGGTTGCGATCCGCGCCACGTCGTGGCGCACCTCCCTGATGCGGGTCGGGTTGTCGAGCTGACCCGTCGCGAGCTGGAAGCGAAGGTTGAACAGCTCTTCCTTCGCGGCGTCGACACGAGCCAACAGTTCGTCGTCGGGCAGCTCTCGCAGCTCTGCGGCCTTGCTGGGCATCGCTTACTCCCCGTCCCTGCTGATGAACTTGGTCTTGATCGGCAGCTTGTGCTGGGCGCGCTTCATGGCTTCCCGGGCCAGCGACTCGGGCACCCCGGCCAGCTCGAACATCACGCGGCCGGGCTTCACGACGGCGACCCATCCTTCCGGATTGCCCTTGCCCGAGCCCATACGGGTCTCGGCGGGTTTCTTGGTCACCGACTTGTCGGGGAAGATGTTGATCCATACCTTCCCGCCTCGGCGGATGTGGCGCGTGATCGCCACGCGAGCCGCTTCGATCTGGCGGTTCGTGATCCATGCCGGCTCGAGCGCCACGAGGCCGTAGTCCCCGAAGCTCACCTCGGTGCCACCCTTGGCCAGGCCTCGGCGATGACCGCGGTGGACCTTCCGGTGCTTGACCTTCTTGGGGGCGAGCATCAGGCGTCGTCACCTTCCGTGGGCACGGGGGTCGGCTCGACGCCAGCCTCAGCCTCGGCTGCCGGGGCCTCGGCGGCCGGCTCGGCCGCCGGGGGTTCGGTCGCAGCGAGGACCTCGGCTGCTGGCTCCGGCGAGGGGGGCTCGGTCACGGCGGCCGGCGTCGCGGTGGCGGTGGCTCCGCCCCGCCCGCTGGTCTCGACCTGCTGTGCGGAGGCGTGCGCACGCGCCAGGGCTCGTTCGGTCTGCTGCTCGCGGTGGGGCACCTCGTCGCCGTGGTAGACCCAGACCTTCACACCGATGATGCCGAACGTGGTCTTGGCCTCGGCGGTGCCGAAGTCGACCTTGGCACGAAGGGTGTGCAAGGGCACGCGGCCTTCGCGGTACCACTCTCGACGACCCATCTCCGAGCCGCCGAGGCGACCACCGGTCGCCACACGAACGCCGAGCGCGCCCGAACGCATCGCCGTCTGGACCGCGCGACGCATCGCGCGCCTGAACGCCACTCGCCCGGCGAGCTGCTCGGCGACGCCCTGCGCGAGCAGGGTGGCGTCGGTCTCGGGGCGCGACTCGCTCGCGGCCTGGTTCATGTCCTCGACCTTCACGTCGACGCGCTTCTTCGTGTAGCGCTCGATGTCCTTGCGCAGGCGATCGACCTCGGCGCCCTTGCGTCCGATCACGATGCCGGGGCGGGCCGTGCGGATGAACACCCAGATCTGGTCGCCCTTGCGTTCGATGTCGATCGAGCTGATGCCGGCGCGGGACAGCCGCGACCGGATGTGCTTGCGGATCCAGACGTCCTCGTGGAGCTGGGTCGCGTACTCACGGCGCCCGGCGTACCAGTTGGACTTCCAGGGGTAGATGACCCCCAAACGGAACCCGTACGGGTTGACCTTGTGACCCACTAGGTTTCCTCTCCCATCGTCGCCACCACGAGCGTCACGTGCGACGTGCGCTTGCGTACCCGGGTCGCGCGTCCGTACGCGCGCGGCCGGTACCGGCGCAGCGTCGGGCCTTCATCGACCCAAGCGCCCGACACCATCAGGTTGTCGGCGATCACGCCCGGTTGCTGCTCGGCGTTCGCGATCGCCGAGCTCAGCAGCTTCTCGACATCGGGCGTTGGCCCGAGCGGGGAGAAGCGCAGGATGCGGCGCGCTTCGATCACGTGCTGGCCACGGATCATGTCGATCACCCGCCGCATCTTCCTCGGCGAGGTGCGCACGTACTTCATGGTGGCTCGTGCTTCCACTTACCTCACCCCAGTGCGACGCTCGTCGCGGGCGTGCGATCGGAAGGTGCGCGTCGGCGCGAATTCGCCGAGCTTGTGCCCCACCATCGACTCCGAGATGAAGACCGGAACGTGCTTGCGACCGTCGTGCACGGCGATCGTGTGCCCGAGCATCTCGGGCACGATCGTCGAACGCCGCGACCACGTCTTGACGACGCGCTTGTCGCCTCGCTTGTTCATGTCGTCGATCTTGACCATGAGGTGCTCGTCGACGAACGGACCCTTCTTGACCGACCTGGGCACCTAGCCACGCCCCTTCCCACGGCGGCGAACGATGTACTTGTTCGACGCCTTGTTCTTCTTGCGGGTACGGCCTTCCTTCTTGCCCCACGGCGACGCGGGGTGACGGCCTCCCGAGGACTTGCCTTCACCGCCGCCGAGGGGGTGGTCGACGGGGTTCATCGCCACTCCTCGCACGGTCGGACGCTTGTTCTTCCAGCGAGCACGGCCTGCCTTGCCGAGCGCGATCAGCTCGTGCTCGGGATTGCCCACCGTGCCCACGGTCGCCTTCGCGGCTGCCGGCACCAGGCGGGTCTCGCCTGAGGGCAGACGGATGGTGGCCATCTGGCCTTCCTTGGCCATGAGCTGCACGCTCGTGCCCGCCG
>JAOUEA010000197.1 GCA_029858935.1 Actinomycetota bacterium | reverse complement strand
ACCGGCATTCGGTCGACTGGGAGATCGATGGCACCGTCATCAAGGTCGACCAGACCGACCTGCAGCTCGAGCTCGGCGCCACGAGCCACGCCCCGCGATGGGCGATCGCGTACAAGTTCCCGCCGGAAGAGCGCACGGCGCTGCTCGAGGAGATCGACGTGCACACTGGCCGCACGGGCAAGGTCACGCCGTTCGCGGTGCTCGATCCGGTCTCCGTCGGCGGCGTCACGATCACGTACGCAACGCTGCACAACGAGGACGAGGTCAGGCGCAAAGACGTCCGGCGGGGCGACACGGTGATCGTGCGCCGCGCGGGCGACGTGATCCCCGAGATCGTGGGCCCCCTGCTCTCGAAACGGAAGAAGGGGGCCCGCCGCTGGAAGATGCCGAAGACCTGCCCCTCGTGCGGCACGGCGCTCGTGCGGCCCGAGGGCGAGGCCGACTTCCGTTGCCCGAATCGGCGCGGGTGCCCGTCGCAAGGCATCGAGTGGCTGTTCCACTTCGCGGGACGCGGCGCGATGGACATCGAGCACCTCGGGTACATGACCGTGATGCGGTTGCTCGAGGCGGGGCTGATCGAGGACCCGGCCGACATCTACGCGCTCGACGCGGACAAGCTCTCGCAGCTCCCCGGCTTCAAGGACAAGGCGATCGCGAACGTGCTCTCACAGGTGGAAGCATCGAAGGACCGCCCGATCTGGAGGCTGCTCGTGGGGCTGAACATCCGTCACGTCGGGACGCACGTGGCCCAGGTGCTCGCGAGGGCGTTCGGCTCGCTCGATGCCATCGCCGCCGCGAGCGAAGACGAGATCGACGCCGTGCCCGAGATCGGCCCCGAGATCGCGGCGACGGTGCGGGAGTGGTTCGACGACGGCGAGAACCTCGCGTTGATCGAGAAGCTGCGCGCCGCCGGCCTCCGCCTGCGCGACGACCGCGACGACGCCGACGGTCCGAGGCCGCTCGAGGGCCTGTCGATCGTGCTCACCGGTGGGCTCGACGAGTTGAGTCGGGAGGAGGCCACCGAGCTCGCACAGGCCGCGGGCGCGCGGGTGGCCTCGAGCGTCTCGAAGAAGACATCGTTCGTCGTCGCGGGGGAGAGCCCGGGTTCGAAGCTCGCCAGGGCCGAGGCGCTCGGCGTCGAAGTGATCGACGAGGCCGAGTTCCTGCATCGGTTGGGTCGGGGCTGAGCCGCGGTGGCGACGGCGTTCGGTTCCACATACGAGTTCCGCGCGCCGGGCAGGACGGGCCGCGTCGCGGCGTGGACGGTCGCGGCACACGCGCTCATCTTGGCCCCCGGTGGTGTCGTCGCGATGATCCTCGCGAGCGGCGACGGAGAGTGGGATCTCGATCCCTCCACCACGACCGCCGGCGGCGCGTGGGCAACCGGACCGGTGATCGGCCCCATGAGGATCGTCTATGCGGTGCAGGCCGTGACCGCGATCGTGGCGATGATCGCGTGGCTCACCTGGCAGTCGAGGGCCACCGAGAACGCGTGGGCGGCTCGGGCCCCGATCGCGGTGACGCCCGGGTGGGCCGTGTTCTGGTGGTTCACCCCGTTCGCCAACATGGGGAAGCCGGCCGGCGCCATCGCGCAGCTACTTCGCGCCTCCTCGGCGATGGCAGGAGGGCGTTCCCGCGACGGAGCGCTCGTGGCCGTGTGGTGGACGACTTTCCTGGTCGGCCAGGTGCTGTCGTTCGTCGGCTATGTGGTGATGATGGGAGAGGTGTTCTCGGTCGCCGGCGCTTCATTCGAGACCGTGCGAGCGGCCGATATCGACGAGGGCCTGTGGATCTCGGCGGCAGGGATGCTGCTTCAGGCCGCGTCGGCCTGGCCGGCGATCGCGATCGTGCGCGCGATCGACCGTCGTCAGACCGGGGCTCAGGTCGATATCGGGGGGCCTGCCGCACCGGCTGCCGGGCTCCCGCATCCGCCTCGTCCGGACCTCGGCTGACCTGTCGCGGCTAGACTGCCGCCCATGCCGGTGGAGATCGACATCGACCACGTCGCCAAGCTCGCCCGAGTCGAGCTCACCGACGACGAGAAGGCGCGCATGCGCGATCAGCTTGCTGTGATCCTGGAGCACGCGGCGAAGGTGGGGGAGGTCGCGGCCGACGACGTCGTGCCGACGGCTTCGCCGATCCCGCAGGTCAATGTGTTCCGCGAGGACGGGCCCGAGCCGAGCTTGAGCCACGACGCGGCGATCGCGAACGCGCCCGCCGCGGCCGACGAGCGATTCCTCGTGCCGAAGATCGCGGAGACCGGGTCGTGACCGAGCTCTGCGACCTCACCGGCGATGAGCTCTCGACGAAGCTCCGCGCCGGGGAGATCACGGCGGTCGCCTTGGCGGAATCGGCGCTCGCGCGCCGGGAGGCGGTCGACGATCGGGTGGGGGCGTTCCTGACGCCGACCCCCGAGGTCGCGCTCGAGCGGGCTGCCGAGCTCGACACCTACCTCGCGACCGGCGCCCCGCAAACGGGCGTCGCCGGGATCCCACTTGCGCTCAAGGACGTGCTGACGACCAAGGGCATCCGCACCACATGTGGTTCGAAGATCCTCGAGACGTACGTGCCGCCCTACGACGCCACGGCGTGGACGCGCCTGTCGGGCGCCGGCAGCGTGTTGATCGGCAAGACGAACTGCGACGAGTTCGCGATGGGCTCGTCGAACGAGAACTCCGCATATGGCCCGGTGCACAACCCTTGGGATCTCGACACGGTTCCGGGTGGATCGAGCGGTGGCAGCGCCGCGGCGGTCGCCGCAGGCATGGCCGTGTGGGCGCTCGGCACCGACACCGGCGGCTCGGTGCGCCAGCCCGCATCGCTCACCGGGGTCGTCGGCCTCAAGCCCACCTACGGCCGCATCAGCCGCTACGGGCTGATCGCGTTCGCGTCGTCGCTCGACACGGTCGGCACGTTCACACGCAGCGTGCGCGACGCTGCGACCCTGCTCGGCGTGATGGCCGGCAAGGACCGTCGGGACGCGACGAGCCTCGACGCCGACGTGCCCGACTTCACCCGGGGGCTCGACGACGGCGCCGCAGGGCTGCGGGTGGGGGTGCTCGCTGAAGCGTTCGGCGAAGGGGTCGAGCCCGACGTCGCCACCTCGGTGCGTGCCGGCGTCGACCGCCTCGCATCGCTGGGCGCCGAGGTCGGGGAAGCGACGCTTCCGCACGCTGAGTACGCGCTCAGCGCCTACTACCTGATCGCGCCCAGCGAGGCGTCCTCGAACCTCGCCCGCTACGACGGGGTTCGCTACGGCCTGCGCGTCGACGGGGACGACTCGATCGAGATGATGTTCCGAACGCGCGGCGCCGGATTCGGACCCGAGGTGAAGCGGCGCATCATGCTCGGCACCTACGCGCTCTCGGCGGGCTACTACGAGGCCTACTACGGCCAGGCGCAGAAGGTGCGCACGCTGATCCTGCAGGACTACGCGGCCGCGTTCGAGCGGTTCGACGTGCTCGTCTCGCCGACGTCGCCGTCCACCGCGTTCCCGATCGGTGCGAAGGCCGACGACCCGATGGCGATGTACCTGAACGACATCTTCACGATCCCCGCGAACCTCGGGGGCGTGCCGGCGATCAGCGTGCCGTGCGGGCTCGACGGCGCAGGGCTGCCGATCGGCTTGCAGCTCACGGCGAAGGCACTCGACGAGTCGACGATGTTCCGTGCGGCGGCCGCCCTGGAGTCAGACCTCGACCTCGAGCTTCGGCCGCCGCTCCTCGCCGCCGCCTGATCGACTCACCGCCGTAAACAGACTCGTTCGTTGCGCGGGGTTCGCTCCGGGGCTACCCTCGCCGCCGGGAGGATCGCTGCCGATGCGGGCTCTGCATCGCGTCTCACCGCTCATCGTGGCCCTGCTGTTGACGACCGCCTGTACGTCGGGATCGGGCTCCGATCGGCCGCAGCCGAGCGCCTCGCCGGGAGCCGGCAGCCCGACCTCACCTGCGGGCGCGACGCTCGCCGACGGGAGCCCGATGCCTGGCTCGTGCGTGGGCGAGGCAGCGAAGGCCCGGCAGAGCGTGGCCTTCGTCGCCGAGGGCGCGGCGTGGGCCGTGGACCCGCGCGGGAACCGCCTCTCGTGCCTGTTCGAGGTGAACGCCGCCGGCCCCTTCGCATGGGGGCCGCAGGGCGACCGCGTGCTGTTGGGCGGCCTCGAGGTGCGCGGTCTCAGTGGCGACGATCCGAACCTGGCGTCGAACGGCCAGCGGGCGCGCGTCTTCGACTGGGGCCATCCC
>JAOUEA010000196.1 GCA_029858935.1 Actinomycetota bacterium | reverse complement strand
ATTCCATCGCGGCGCGGCAGGCAGCCTCGTTCAGCCGAGGATGGTTCGCGAGGCCGAGGTAGTTGTTCGACGCCAGGTTGATCACGTCCTGGCCGTCGTACGTGGCACGGGCCCCTTGCGCGCTCTCCAGGGTTCTCGGGCGCAACAGCAGCCCGTCTCGCTCGAGGGCGACCAGTTCCTCTCGCAGGTAGTCGAGCGTGCCCGGCATCGTCGTTCCCCTTCCAGCGTCTTGCGGCGAACACTACCCGCCGAGCCTCGTGCGTAGGATGACGCCATGAGGGTGCGGGCGTTCCTCGCTGACGGGGTGCAGGCGGTCGAGGGGAAGCTGTACGTGTTGGGGGCGGGGTGGAACCGCCTCGCGACACGCCGGTTCCCGGCGCGACACGATCGGGTCGGCATCGGCGCCTTGATCGTGTTGGGCGATGGCGAGGAAGGTCGGCACTCACTCACCCTCCGCTTGCTCGATCCCAACGGCGCCGCAGCCGTTCTCGCCACCGACGCGGGAGGCACAGCGCAGCACGCGATCCGTCTCGGCTTCGGAGCGAGTGAGCAGACCGATGGGTTCGACGAGACGATCGTGCCATTCGCGCTGAATCTCGATGGGCTGGTCTTCTCGGAACCCGGCACCTACTCGTTCGAGCTTCGCGTCGACGAGCAGGAGCCGGAGTGGTTGCCGTTCAAGGTCGACCTCGTCTCCGAGGAGGCCGACGGCGTCCCGCCCGATGGAGGAGCGACGTCGGCGCGGACGGCGGCGGACCCCGGCTACCTCTAGGTGGAGCCAACCGTCTCGCTTGGCACAAGGATGACCTTGCCCGACTCACCTGATGCGGTCGTGTCGAATGCTTCCTGCCACCGCTCGAGCGGGAATCGGTGGGTGATCACCGGCGAGACATCCACCCGGCCGGTCGAGAGCAGCGTGGTCGTCTGCTGCCAGGTGCGGAACATCTCCCGGCCGGTGATGCCCTGCAGCCGCGCTTCCTTGAAGATCACCTCTTCGTTCAGGTCGAGCGTGACCGAGGAATCGGGAAGCCCCAGCAGCGACATGCGGCCGCCGCGGGCAAGCATGCGGGTCCCCTGCTCGATCGCCGCCGGGTTTCCGCTCATCTCCAGCACGACTTCGACGCCCGTCCCCTTGGTCTGGCCAAGCACCGCCTCGACCGGGTCGACCTCGGCCGGATCGACCAGCACGTCGGCGCCCATCTCCGCTGCTTTCCCTCGACGGTAGGGATTGGGCTCGATCGCGATCACCTCGAACGCACCCAGCGCTCGTACCACCGCAACCGCGAACATGCCGATCGGACCGCACCCGATCACCGCCACCGAGTTGGTCGCGATGTCCTCGCCCCCACCTGTCCCGACGGCCGCGTGAACCGCATTGCCGAACGGTTCCATGATCGACGCGACGTCGGGGTCGATGCCTTCACCCACCACCCAGGCGTTCTGGGCCGGCACCACCACGTATTCGGCGAACGCGCCGTCGGTGTCGACGCCGAGGATGCGCAGGTTCTCGCAGATGTGCGCCCTGCCCGTCTGACACGTCGAGCAGTGGCCACAGGCGATGTGCGTCTCGGCCGCGACGAACGCGCCCGGTTGCACATGGTGTACCTCGTCGCCGACCGAGTGCACCGTGCCGGCTACCTCGTGCCCGAAGGTCATCGGCACCCGGCCGACGCGTCTGTCGGCCCACTCGTTCCACTCGAGCATGTGCACGTCGGTCCCGCAGATCGAGGCGCCGTGCACGTGGACCAGTACCTCGTCGTCGCCTGGACGCGGGATCGCGATCTCGACGAGTTCGGCGCCCGCCTCACGTCCGATCTTCCGAAGCGCCCGCATCGTCCCGCTCACGATCGAAGGGTACCCTGCGTCGGGAACCGATCGGTGGTGGGCGTCCGTCTCAGCCAGACACGACGTGGAGGTCACCCATGAAGGCTCGATCGATCGCCCTGTTCCTCGCGGCCTCTGCGGCGATGACCGCATGTGCCGACGCATCGACGGTGGGCGGCTCATCGTCGCCCTCGCTCGCGCACGGCCGAGGGTCGGGCGACCTGCTCCTTCGTTGGGGATACGAGGGGGGGTTCACCCCGCCGGAGTTCCAGCTCACCAATCTCCCCGCGTTCTCGCTGTACGGCGACGGCACGATCGTGCGCCCGGGACCCCAGATCGAGATCTATCCCGGCCCCGCGCTGCCTGCCCTCGAAACGCTCGCGGTTGACGAACGAGGCGTGCAGGCGATCCTCGATGCCGCGCTCGACGCCGGCCTCGACACCCAAGACGAGCTGACCGACCTCGGCTCGGTCGGCATCGCCGACGCCCCTGACACCGTGTTCACCCTCCGGGCCGCGGGCGTCGACAGGACCGTCCACGTCTATGCGTTGAGTGAGGTGGAGGGACGCCCACCGGGGATGCCCAAAGATGAGTTCGAAGCTCGCACGGCCCTGCTCGAGCTCGTTCGCCAGCTCGGGTCGGTCGACGACTGGCTGCCTGATGGCTCTCTGGGAGAAGTCGCTGTGTACGAGCCTGCCGGCGTACGGGCGTTCGTCTCGACATACCGCGGACAAGACGATCTGCCACAGCGCAACCTCGACTGGCCGCTCGCGACATCGCTGGCCGACGCCGGTGACGATATGGGAAACGGGTTCCGATGCATCGCCGTCACCGGCGACGACTGGAGCAAGCTGCTGGAGCCGATCGCACGGGAAGCGAACCGGCTCACCCCGTGGACGAGCGGCGGACAGCGCTTCGCGGTGGCGTTCAGGCCGCTCCTGCCCGACGAGAGCGGCTGCTGAACGATCACGTTCGCGAACGGCGGCAAGGGCGAAACCGTTCAAGCCGACGCTTCCTCCGACCGATGTAGTTACGGAGTCGGGCGCTCGCCCGGCGATCGACGTGCGCGAGGGGCAGGGCGGCGTGAGCATCGACGACCGGGCGATAGCGGCGGCCAGCGAGGGGTCGGCCCGTGGTCTCGCGTTCCCCCAATCGACAGGCGGTTCGAGCGTCGAGGATGGACTCTCCGATCTGCAGGCCCAGTTGCACGATCTAGAGGTTCGCTACCGAGGCATCATCGATCACCTCCCCGCCGTGATCTACGTGGACGGGATCGGCGATGACTGCCTGATGGTGGACGTAAGTCCGAACGTAGAGCAGCTGCTCGGCCTCACGCGCGAAGAATGGCTGACACGGCCGGGCATGTGGATGGACCGCGTACACCCCGACGACCGCGATCGCGTCGTGGCGGCGAGGCACCAGTCGAACGAAAGCGGCGAGCCCTTCCACATCGAGTATCGAGCGAACCACTTCGACGGACGAGCGCGGTGGATCAAGGAGGACCGCGTGATGATCCGGGACGAGGTCGGCACGCCGATGTACTGGCTCGGCCTGATGCTCGACGTGACCGACGACGTCGCGACGCAGGGCCAACTACACGAGGTGCGAACGAAGTACGGCGCCCTCGTCGAGCAGATCCCCGCCATCGTCTACGTCGACCTGGCCGACGATCAGATGACGACGACCTACGTGAGTCCTCAGATCGAGACCCTCCTGGGCTACACGGCGCAGGAGTACGTCGACGACCCTGGCCTCTGGGCCCGCATGCTGCACCGGGAGGACCGGGATGATGCGATCGAGACCTATCTCCGCGGACGCGAGCTCGGTCAGCCGTTCGTCTACGAGTACCGACTGGTTGCCCGAGACGGCCGCGTGCTGTGGTTCCGGGACTCCGCGATCGTGCTTCCGGATGCCGAGGGTCGGCCGGCACTGATCCAAGGGGTGATGCTCGATATCACCGAGCGGAAGGCCGCCGAGGCGCAGATCGCTTACCTCGCCTATCACGACAAGCTCACGGGCATGCCCAACCGGGCGATGTTCGACGAGTTGCTCGAGCTCGCGCTGGCACGGGCTCGGCGCAACGGGCTCGGCGTCGCGGTGATCTCGGTCGACATCGACGACTTCAAGCTCGTGAACGACTCCTTGGGCCACGACACCGGTGATGCCGTGATCAAGCTGCTCGCCGAGCGTATGCGCGAGGCAACCCGTGACACCGATCTGGTCGCTCGACCGGGCGGCGACGAGTTCATCGTGATGCTGGCCGACCTCGACTTGGCCCCGCCCGTGCCCGGCGGCCAAGATGGCGGATCGATCGCGGCCGAGTCGGTGTCGGTGCGTATCCAAGAGGCGATGCGCGCCCCGTTCGAGATCGCCGGCACCGAGCTGTACCTCACGGCCAGTCAAGGCATCGCGGTG
>JAOUEA010000195.1 GCA_029858935.1 Actinomycetota bacterium | reverse complement strand
TCTGGTTGTTGAACAGCAGGATCTTGATGTTCACGTTGCGCCGTAGCGCGTGGATCAGGTGGTTCCCGCCGATCGACAGGCCGTCTCCGTCGCCGGTCACCACCCAGACGCTGAGCTCCGGGTTCGAGGTCGCGATCCCGGTCGCGATCGCCGGCGCCCGCCCATGGATGCCGTGCACCCCGTAGGTGTCCATGTAGTACGTGAATCGTCCGCTGCATCCGATGCCGCTCACGAAGACCGTCTTGTGCGGTTCGATCCCGAGTTCGGGCATGAAGGCCTGGACGGTGGACAGGATCGCGTAGTCGCCGCAGCCCGGACACCACCGCACCTCCTGATCGGAGGTGAAATCGCGCTTGGTGAGGGTCTCCAAACCGCCTACCCCCGCGGCGTCGCCGTCGGTCACGTCACTCATCGAGTACCCGCCTGATCTCTCGTTCGAGGTCCTCCGCGAAGATCGGGAGGCCCTGCATCTTGGCGAAGCTCGTCGCGTCGACGAGGAACTTCGCCCTGATCAACATCGCCAGTTGCCCGAGGTTCATCTCGGGGATCAAGACCTTGGGGTAGGCCCTCACCACATCGCCGGTGTTGGCCGGGAACGGGTTCAGGTGGCGCAGGTGGGCCGTCGCGACCTTGCTCCCGCCCGCCCGCACGCGCTCAGCGGCCGCACGGATCGTGCCGAGCGATGAGCCCCACCCCAGCACCAGCAGATCCGCGTCGCCGCTCGGGTCGTCGACCTCGAGCGGCGAAACGTCGTCGGCGATACCGTCGACCTTGGCCTGCCGCAGGTGCGTCATGTACTCGTGGTTCTCCGGTTCGTAGCTGATGTTGCCGGTCAGATGCTCGCGCTCGAGCCCACCGATGCGATGCACGAGCCCGGGGGTTCCTGGGCGAGCCCACGGCCTCGCGAGCCACTCGTTCCGCGCGTACGGCTGGAAGCCGTCGCCGTCGGCCACCGCGAAATCGGGATCGATCACGGGCAAGTCGCTGACGTCGGGGATCTTCCACGGTTCAGACGAGTTCGAAAGGAAGGTATCGGAGAGCACGATCACGGGCGTGCGGTAGCGCACCGCGATACGCGCCGCCTCGATCGCGGCTGCGAAGCAGTCCGCCGGCGACGACGGTGCGATCACCGGCATCGGACTCTCACCGTGGCGGCCGAACAACGCCATCAGCAGGTCGGCCTGCTCGGTCTTCGTGGGCAGGCCGGTTGACGGACCACCGCGCTGCACGTCGACGACGATCAACGGCAGCTCCATGATCACGGCCAACCCGAGTGTCTCGGCCTTCAGGTCCATGCCCGGCCCGCTCGTGCCCGTGACCGCGAGCTGCCCGCTGAAGGCGGCTCCCAGCGCCACGTTCGCGGCCGCGATCTCGTCTTCGGCCTGCAACGTCGTCACGCCGAAGTTCTTGTGGCGACTGAGCTCATGCAGCAGCTCCGAAGCCGGCGTGATCGGATAGCTCGCATAGAAGAGACGAAGACCGCTGCGCTCGGCGGCGGCGATGAGGCCCCATGAGAGCGCGGTCGAGCCGGCGATGTTCCGATAGATGCCCGGTTGCGCGGGGGCGGCGGAGATCTTGTACGAATGCGCGAACAGCTCGGTGGTCTCGCCGAAGTTGTACCCAGCCTTGAAGGCAGCCGCGTTCGCGTCGTAGATGACGCCTTTGTCGCCGAACTTGCGAGCCAGCCAGTCGAGGGTCGTCTCGGTGGGTCGTCCGAACATCCACGACACGAGTCCGAGGGCGAACATGTTCTTGGCTCGCTCGGCTTCCTTCTTGCCGAGCGAGAGATCCTCGATCGCGCGCACCGTGATGGACGTCATCGGCACGCGGAACACCTGATACCCGTCGAGCGAACCGTCGGTCATCGGATCGCCATCGAATCCCGCCTTCTCGATGTTGCGCTGCGTGAATGCATCGTCGTTGACGATCACGATGCCCCCCGGGTCGACCTTCGAGAGGTCGGCTTTCAGCGCAGCCGGGTTCATGGCGACGAGCACGTCGGCGTGGTCGCCAGGGGTCGTGACGTCCGTCGAGGCGAACTGGATCTGGAACGCCGACACTCCGTGCACGGTGCCCGCAGGGGCTCGGATCTCAGCAGGGAAGTCCGGCAGCGTCGCAAGGTCGTTCCCGAGCACGGCTGTCGCAGACGTGAACCGGTCGCCCGTGAGCTGCATCCCGTCGCCGGAGTCCCCCGCGAACCGAACGACGACTCGTTCCTTCTCTTCGACGGTCTTGGTCATGCGTAGTCCGGCCGTGCCGACCGGTAACTCCTTCCGGCTGCGGGCTTGGTTCGAGGCACGTCGCTAGCGTACTGCGGCCCCGGGCCGTCGACGGCTCGCCGCGGGTAGATTCACAGCATGAGGACACATCGCTTGGGAACCGCTGGGCCCGATCTGTCCGTCATCGGCTACGGCTCGTGGGAAGCGGGCGGCACCGCGTGGGGCCCCAACGAGTCGGACGAGGCGGTGATCGCGGTCATGAGGGCGGCGCTCGACGCCGGCATCAACTGGATCGACACGGCGGAGGTGTACGGCGACGGCGTCTCGGAGACCCTCGTCGGCCGCGCGATCGCAGGGCGTCGCGATGAGGTGATCGTCGCCTCAAAGGTGGCCCCGAAGCCCGAGGGATCCGGCTTCCGCCCGGAGCAGATCCATGCGGCCTGCGATGCCTCGCTCGGCAGGCTGGGTGTGGACGCGATCGACCTCTACCAGCTGCACTGGCCCGACCCCGCGACCCCGGTCGAGGAATCATGGGGAGCGATGTCGGAGCTCGTGGATGCCGGGAAGGTCCGCTGGATCGGCGTGTCGAACTTCGACCGTGCGTTGATCGAGCGGTGCGAGGCCGTGAGACACGTCGACTCTCTTCAGCCCGAGTTCTCGATGTTGGTGCGGAGCGACGCCGAACTGATCGCGTGGTGCGGCGATCGCGGGACAGGCGTCGTGAGCTACGGGCCGCTGGCCTACGGACTCCTGACCGGTGCGATCGCTGCCGACACCGACTTCACCGACGGGGATTGGCGTGGCCAGCCCGACGAGGGAGGCGGCGATCCCGACGAGGTGGACCTGTTCGCACCCGGAGTGCTCGCCACGGTGCTCGAGTTGGTCGAGCAGCTCCGGCCGATCGCCGATCGCCTCGGCGTGACCCTGTCCCAGCTCGCCCTCGCATGGAACGTCGCGCAGCCGGGGGTCACGAGCGCGATCGCCGGGAGCCGCAACCCCGAGCACGTTCGGGCGAACGCCGCCGCGGCCGAGGTCGCCCTCGACGCCGAGACGCTCGCCGAGGTCGACGCCTTGATCCTCGCCACCAGCGTGTCCGGCGCCTGAGCCAGCCGAGGACGGCTGGTCAGTCCGAGCGATCGATCTGACGGATCCGGCGGACGATGCCATCGAGCAGCTTGATCGTGAGCTGCGGCTCGTCGTCGAGCAGCGCCAACAGGTGCCGCCGGAACAGCCGCAGCACCCTCATGGGGGTGACCGCTACCACCGAGGCGCTCCGTGGCTGGGCATCGATCGCGCTCAGCTCGCCGAAGAACTCCCCCGGCACCACCGTTCCGACCTTCTTGTTCCTGCGGACGACCTTGCCCTCGCCCTCGAGCACGACGAACAAGGTTTCCCCGAGCTCGCCCTCACGAACAACCGCCTCACCGGGGCCGAACGACAGCTCGTCGGTGTCCCGCGCGAGTCTCGCCAGATGCTTCTTGGAGAAGTCCGCGAACAGGGGCACGCCCGCGAGCGCGATCGCGGACTGACGCTTCGTGCGCTTGGGTGCCTGTTCAGGCTGACGGGCGGGGGTCCGCCGCCCGGACTCCCTGCGCCACAGGTCGGGCAAGCTCTGGCTCATGGATGCACACTACCCCGAGCCCCGGGCGCTCGGTCAACGGCCGTTCTGTGGCCGGTGACAGGGGCCACGGTTAGGGTGAAGCCCATGGATACCCGCGCCCGACTCGAGACCCTGCTGCGCAGCAGGATCGCCGTGCTCGACGGCGCATGGGGCGTGCTCCTGCAGGATCGCGGCCTCTCCGAGGCCGAGTTCCGTGGGGAGCGGTTCTCCGACCACGATCGCGACCTCAAGGGCGACCCTGACCTGCTGAACATCACCCAGCCCCAGATCGTGGCGGCAGTTCACGATGCGTACTTCGGTGCGGGAGCCGACATCGCCACCACGAACACGTTCACGGCAACGTCGTTCGGCCAGCGCGACTACGGACTCGAGGCTGCCGTGGTCGACATGAACCGCGAGGGGG
>JAOUEA010000194.1 GCA_029858935.1 Actinomycetota bacterium | reverse complement strand
CGCCCTGCCGCCACGCCCTCGCGGATCGATTCGGCGACCCCGGGCTCGTGGAACGGCATGTCGCCCGCCATGAGCGCGTCGATCTTGGCGCGATCGGCGTCGGTGCCGACGACATCGTGGCCAACCGCCGCGAACGAGGCGCACGTGATCAGTCCGACATGCCCCGTTCCGATGACCCCGACGCGCATCACGAATCCTTCCCGTTCGGTCCGGAGACCGAGCGGCGGTGCCGCCCGAACCGAGCTCGGACGACCTGCGCCGCGAGCAACGCCACGAACCGTGGATTGTGGCGCAGGTAGCGCTTCCACAACCGACGGGGCTCCGACGCCAGCCGGAACAACCACTCCAGGCCGACTCGCTGCATGATCGCCGGGGCCTGTCGCTTCGTTCCCGCGAGGAAGTCGAAGGCCGCGCCGACACCGAGCTGCACGAGCGGAAGCTGCCCGCGATGGTCATACATCCACCGCTCCTGCTTGGGGCAGCCGAGCCCGATGAACAACAGCTTCGCTCCGCTCGCGACGATCGCTTCGACCACCTCGTCGTCTTCGGCGTCGGTCAGCGCGCGGAACGGCGGTGCGTAGCTGTAGGCGATGCGCAGCTCGGGCCAGCGTTCGGCCGCGACGCCATGCAGCGCCTCGATCACGTCGGGCGTGCCACCGTAGAAGCCGACGGGCACATCGGCCCTCGAAGCGGCCGCCAAGAGGCGAGGGGTCAGCTCAGGACCGTAGACACGCGTCGCCTCGCGCACGCCCAAGAGCTTCAGCGACCAAACGAGCGGCACGCCATCGGCAGTCACGAGGTCGCAGTCGGCCATGACGTCGCCGAACCCCGGGTCGTCATGAGCTTCCATCACGTTGTTCACGGTCGCGATCCCGACGGTTCGAGACTCTCCATCGCGACCCCATCGAAGCACGCGGTCGATCGCGTCGGGGTACGTCGTGGCGTCGACCCGCATGCCGATGATCGAGCGGTGCTCCAAGCCGAGGTTGCCGGGCGCCGGCACCGGCGGGGGGCTCAGTGCCTCGTGCCGAAGGCCTTCATCGGCATCGGGGGTCGCCTCCGGCATGCTCACCGAGCGCCCCGGCGGAACAGCAAGACCCCCAGGGTTCGCCACATGACATAGAGATCGAGCGACAGCGACCAGTTCTCGATGTAGAAGAGATCCTGGTTGATCGCTTCCTCGGGACTCACGTCGCTGCGCCCTTGCACCTGCCACCATCCCGTCAGGCCCGCCCGCACCTCGTGGCGGGGACCGAGCAACTCGGGGTTGGCTTCGACCTGCTCGGCCGGCAGGGGACGCGGCCCCACGAGGCTCATGTCACCGCGCACGACGTTCCACAGCTGCGGAAGCTCGTCGAGGCTCAGCGCCCGGAGCACCTTGCCGACCCCCGTGACCGGTGGCGCGTCGCCTCCCTTGAAGAACGGCTGGGTCCGGTCGACGCCCCGCTCGTCCATCGCGCGGTCGGCACCATCGACCATCGTGCGGAACTTGTACACGGTGAACTCTCGGCTGTCCTTGGTGATGCGTCGCTGGCGGAACAGAACGGGACGGCCCGAAGTGACCGCGATCAGCGCGCCGATCAGGAGCTGGAACGGCAGCGAGATCAACAGCGCCAGAGATCCGGCGACCATATCGAATCCCCGCTTCAGCGCCGCCTGCCGTCCCGAAAGCTCCGCAGGCCGCACCGCCACGGTCATCAACGACCCCACCGGCTGCAGCGTCAAGCGGTGGGTCAGCATGTCCGGCACCCGGGCAACGAGTCGAAGCGCCAGGTGCTCCCGACGGCTCAGCTGTTGCACGGCTCCGAGCTCGGCAACCCCCAGCACCGGCGACGCGACCACGATCGCCTCGGCGTGCCACTCACGGACCACCTCGGGCAGATCGCCGATGCGGCCCAGGAATGCCGGCGCGCCGGGCGCGTCGTTCCCCTCTTCGGGCGCCACGCGTCCGACCGGGAAGAACCCGCTACGGTCGTCCTCGACGAGCGCCTGCGAGACCGAGGCGGTGTCGGTCGCCGAGCCGATCACGATCGTTCGATACGCGAGCAGGCCCTTCTGCCGCAGGCTTCGCGCGTAACGACGCCAACACAGCCGCGTGGAGATCTCCAACAGGACCAGCATGAGGAAAGCGACCGCGAGGTTCCCCGCCTCGGTCGTCGACAGGCCTCCCGCACCGAAGATCATCAGGAGCGACGCGCCCACGGAGGTGGCGCCGACGGTGCGCCGGATCTCCTCGGGCGAAGAGAGGTTCTTCGTGGCGTACAGGCCGAAGGCGTGGAAGATGCCCACCCAGCCGATGGTCCCGATGATCGCGAGCAGCCACCCGAAGGGCACGACGGAACGCGAGATCGCGATGTCGTCGAGCAGGCTGGTCGAGTACAGGACGAGGTTGAGCGACAGGATGTCGCTCGCCACATGGCCCGCGACCAACATGCGATACCGCAGCTGGGTAGCCCCGTCGGGTTCGCGCACCCGCCCGGCATCGGGAATCGTCGTCGGCAGCTCGCGATCGGGTTGGAGGTCACGGATCACCGTGACGTCGTCCTCGTGGGAGATCACACGCAGATCGTCATCGACGCGCTGCGGCTCCTCCTGCGCAGGGCGTGCCGCATCGGGTTCCATCGGCGCAGCGCTCTCGTTCGAGGGGTGGGGTGCATCCTCGATGCGTCGTTCCATAGCTCGCCTTCGTCCGTCTCGGTCTTCGGGGGGAGTCGCCAAGACGCTCGGCCTAGCTAACGTCCCGTGGTTCCCTCGTCTCCGGGGAGCAGTCGGAATGCCCTCATCCCCTGTATGGGGGACGATACCCACTCTAGACGAGCTGTGCTATCGGACCAAGGGGTCTTCCTTCGGCCGAGGGCGAGGACGAAGACCTAGGCCGCATGCGCGAGCGCCGGCCACCTCCGGTCGCCGCTGGGCGGGGACGGAAGTGGCCGGCGCCAGGTGCGCGGAGCCGCGGGATCGTTACTGCTTGAAGAGCTGGGTGACGATCTGGATCGCGCCGGGTCCGACGATCACGACGAACAAGGCCGGCAGGATGCAGAGCACCAGCGGGAACACGATCTTCACCGGCGTCTGCTGAGCCTTGGCCTCGGCAGCCTGTCGGCGCTTGATGCGCAACTGCTGAGCCTGCGTGCGCAGCACGCTCGCGATCGATACTCCGAACACGTCTGCTTGGATCATCGCGAGTGCGAAGCCATTCAGCTCGTCGACGTCGGTGCGGTCGGCGAGGTGACGGAACGCCTCCGAGCGAGGCACGCCCAGCTGGATCTCCTGCAGCATGCGAGCGAACTCGGCCGACAGCACTCCGGGCACGTTCTGCACGACCTGGGCGATCGCGGCGTTCAGCGACAACCCGGCTTCGACGCTGATCGTCAACAGGTCGAGGGTGTCCGACAGCGTCTTGAGGATCTCCTTCTGACGCTCCTCGACGCGACGGTTCAGCACGGAGTCGGGCAGCACGAACCCGACGAACGCCAGCAGAGCGATCGCGACGATCGAGATGAACGGAGCAGGCTGCAGCACCGTGGAAAGCACGAAGCCACCGAACACGCCGCAGACGGCACCGATCACTTTGAAGGCGAGGACGCGCTCGGCGTCCCAGCCTGCAGGCCCACCGGCCAGCAGCAGCTTCTTCGCCACCCGGTCGCGGGTGTCCAGCGGCGTTACGCGTCTGGCGACACGGCCGGCGGTACCGACCACCGGAATGAGTACGCGCTGACCGAAGTTCTTCTGCAGCTCCTGATCGCGCAGGTTGACGGATTCGGTCGAGCCGCTCACTTGCGACTCGAGCAAGCGTATGGCTCGCTTCTTCTCCGACGAGCCCGACTCGACCGCGAGGCCGATCAGCACGATGGCGAAGAAGGCGGATGCGACAGCGAGGACCAGCCAGATCTCAGACATCGATATCCACGATCTTTCTCATCCAGAAGATCCCGAGCACGAGCAGGATCACAGCGGTGCCCAGCATGAACAGGCCGAGCTTGGTGGTGAACAGCAGTCCGATGTAGTCGGGGTTCACGGCGTACATGTAGACGCCGATCGCGATCGGCAGGCCGGTCAGCACCCAGGCCGAGAGCCGGCCCTCGGCGGTGAGTACCTTGATCTGCCGCCGCATCATCGCGCGCTCCCGCAAGGTGTCGGCCACGTTGTCGAGGATCTCGGCCAGGTTCCCGCCGACCTCACGCTGGATGTTCACGGCGAGCACGGCCCAGCGGAAGTCCGGGCTCCCAACCCGCATCGCGAGGGCCTCGAGCGCATCGTCGGTCGGGCGACCGAGCC
>JAOUEA010000193.1 GCA_029858935.1 Actinomycetota bacterium | reverse complement strand
GTCGATGCGTCCGCCCATGGTGACGAGGAACGCCGAGATGTCGGCGATCTCTGGCTCTCGAGCCGCGTTGTCGATCACGGTCGTGCCGCGGGCGAGCACCGCGGCCATCATCAGGTTCTCGGTGGCACCGACGCTCGGGTAGTCGAGCGTGATGGCGGCGCCCCGGAGCCCGGTGGTCTTCGCCACGAGGAACCCGTGTTCCGACGCGATCTCGGCGCCCATCTTCCGGAGACCCTGCACGTGCAGATCGATCGGACGAGACCCGATTTCGTCGCCGCCGGGCATCGCGATCCGAGCTCGGCCGGCTCGCGCGAGGAGCGACCCAAGCACCGCCGTCGAGGCCCGCATGCGACGCACGAGGTCGTAGGGAGCCTCGACCGACGTCAGGTCGCTCGCGTCGATCGTGACGGAGTCACCCTGCCATGCAACGCCTGCTCCGAGCCGCTCGAGCACTTCGGCCATCGTGCGGCAGTCCTGGATGCCGGGCACGTTTCGGAGCACGGTCCGTCCGGGGGCCAGGAGCGCCGCAGCCATCAGCTTCAAGGCGGAGTTCTTCGCCCCGGCGACGCGCAGCGTCCCGGTGCAGCGCGCTCCTCCGGTGATCAGGAGACGATCCATCAGGCGACCAGTGTAGGCCCGCAAAGGGGCTCAGCCCGCAAGGCTGATGCGGGCCAGCGCCTTCTCGAGCTCGGCCTTGATCGAGGCGACCTCGGCTTCCGCGAGGTGGGTGTCGTGGCTCTGCAGCGCCTGCTCGAGCTCTGCGGAGCGCACCCGGGCGGCCTCGACGTCGATGTCGCCGGCGAGCTCTGCCTGCGCGGCCAACACGTCGACACGGGTCGCGGGCTGCCCGTCCTCGCCGCCGCTGCTCGTCACATGCATGAAGCCGCCGTCGACCACGGCCGCGAGCTCGCCGTCGCCCTCACGGTCGATGCGCAACGGACCGATCGCGAGCTGCACCATCATGGGGGCATGCCCGGTCAGGATGCCGACCTCGCCATCGACCCCGCGCGCGATCACGGTCTCGGCCACTCCGGCCCAGACCTCTCGTTCAGGCGTGACGACGTGGACCTCGAACGCCACGGGCTATGCGGCCTCCATCTGCTTGGCCTGCTCGATGGCTTCCTCGATGCCGCCGACCAGGAAGAACGCCTGCTCGGGCAGGTGGTCGTACTCGCCCTCGGTCAGGCCTTTGAACGACGCGATGGTCTCGTCGATCGGCGTGTATTTGCCAGGCAGGCCGGTGAACTGCTCGGCGACGAAGAAGGGCTGCGAGAGGAACTTCTGGATCTTGCGCGCCCTCGACACGATGACCTTGTCCTCTTCCGACAGCTCGTCGATGCCGAGGATCGCGATGATGTCCTGCAGGTCCTTGTAGCGCTGCAGGATCTCCTGCACGCGCCGGGCAACCGCGTAGTGCTCCTCGCCGACGTAGCGAGGGTCGAGGATGCGAGATGACGAGTCGAGTGGGTCGACCGCCGGGTAGATGCCCAGCGAAGCGATCTCGCGCGAGAGCACGGTCGTCGCGTCGAGGTGTGCGAAGGCGGCGTGCGGAGCAGGGTCGGTGATGTCGTCGGCAGGCACGTAGATGGCCTGCAGCGAGGTGATCGACCGGCCGCCTGCGGAGGTGATGCGTTCCTGCAGATCGCCCATCTCCGATGCGAGGTTCGGCTGATAGCCGACCGACGACGGCATGCGGCCGAGCAGCGTCGAGACTTCCGAGCCCGCCTGCGTGAACCGAAAGATGTTGTCGACGAACAGCAGCACGTCGAGGTGCTTCTCGTCGCGGAAGTACTCAGCCATGGTGAGAGCCGACAGCGCGACACGCAGGCGCACGCCGGGCGGCTCGTCCATCTGACCGAACACCAGCGCGGTCTTCTCGATCACGCCCGACTCGGTCATCTCGAGGAACAGGTCGTTGCCCTCGCGCGTGCGCTCGCCCACGCCAGCGAACACCGACACGCCGCCGTGCTGCTCGGCCTGGCGCCGGATCATCTCCTGGATGATCACGGTCTTGCCGACCCCGGCGCCACCGAACATGCCGATCTTGCCCCCCTGCACGTACGGCTCAAGCAGGTCGATCACCTTGATGCCGGTCTCGAGCATCACCTTCTTCGGCTCGAGATCGGCGAACGGCGGGGCTTCGCGGTGGATCGGCCAATACGCGTCGAACTCGATCTGATCGACGGTGGTGTCGAGGGGCTCGCCGAGCACGTTGTAGACGTGACCGAGCACGCCCTCGCCGACCGGCACCGTGATCGGTGACCCCGTGTTCTCGACGGGGGAGCCACGCACCACGCCGTCGGTCGGCTTCAGCGCGACCGCGCGCACAGTGGCATCGCCGATGTGCTGGGCGACCTCGCAGGTGATCGTCGTGGTCTCGCCGCCGAGGTCGACGTTGAGCGTCAACGCCGTGTTGATCTCGGGCAGCTCCGCCGGCGGGAACTCCACGTCCACCACCGGCCCGATCACCCGAACCACGCGGCCCTTCGCGTGCTCGTTGGTCTCAGCCATCGTCATCCTCCGATGTCGCGGCGAGGGCTTCCGCCCCACCCACGATCTCCATGATCTCGGTCGTGATCTCGTCCTGGCGGGCGCGGTTGGCCTGCCTGGTCAGGATCTTCATCAGTTCGTCCGCGTTGTCGGTCGCAGCCTTCATCGCCCGCCGCCGGGCTGCGTTCTCCGACGCGGCGGATTCCAGCAGCGCCGCGTACACCTTCGTGATCAGGTACTGCGGCAGCAGATGGTCGAGGATGCGCTCGGGCTCCGGCTCGAACAGGTACTCGGGGTGCACCGTCTCCTCGCTCGTGCCCGTGACTTCCTCGGGCGCGATGGGCAGGAAGCGCTTGGCCGTCGCTCGAAGCGTGAACGCCGAGCGGAAGTCGGTATATGCGCAGTGGAGCTCGTCGATCGTGCCGGCGGCGAAGTCATCGATCAGGCGTCGTCCGATGCGTTCGGCGACGTCGTAGCTCGGAACCTCGGTGTGACCCTGCCAGTCGGCCTCGATGGGCACCCCCCGGAACCGGAAGTAGCCCACTCCCTTCTTGCCGCTCACGTAGATCACCGGCTCCAGCCCGCGCTCCCTGACCGAGGCCAGCACACCCTCGGCTTCCTTGATGACGTTGGCTGCGTAGGCGCCGGCGAGACCGCGATCGGACGTGCACACGAGCACCCCGGCCGTGCGGGGTTCCTGGCGCTCCTCGAGCAATGGATGCGTGAACGAGCCGGAGTTGCGAGCGAGGTCTTCCATGGCATCGGTGAGCTGGATCGCATACGGGCGGGAGGCCTCCACTCGTTGCTGAGCCTTCACGATGCGTGAGGACGCGATGAGCTCCATCGCTCGAGTGATCTTCTTCGTCGACTGGACCGAACGGATCCGCCGTCGAACGATACGGAGGGTGGCACCCATCTAGTCGGTCGACGGCTCGCCGCCGCCATCGCCCGCGTCGGGCTCGACTTCATCGTCGCCCTCTTCGACAGAGGACATGCGGTCCCAGCCGACGTCGGGCTTCACCTCGTCGGGCGGTGTCGTCTCCCCGAGCCCCGCCTCCGACCCCGGGCCGGTCTGCGTCGGCCCGAACACCTCCTGGAACGCGTCGAGGGCTGCCTTGAGGGTGGCTTCCGTGTCATCGGCCAGTTCGCCGGTGTCGCGGATCGCCGTGAAGACCTCGGGGTTGCGCGTCTCGAGGAAGGTGGCGAACTCCTCGACGAACCGCTTCGCGTCGTCGGCCGGGTAGTCGTCCATGTACCCGCCGGTGACCGCATAGATCGCCACGACCTGTCGCTCGACCGGCTGCGGATCGTACTGCGGCTGCTTCAGCACTTCGACCACGCGGGCGCCTCGGGCAAGCTGTTGCTGCGAAGCCTTGTCGAGCTCGGAGCCGAACTGCGCGAAAGCCTCGAGCGCCCGGAACTGGGCGAGGTCGAGGCGGAGGCGGCCGGCGACCTTCTTCATGGCCTTGATCTGCGCCGCGCCGCCGACGCGGGATACAGAAACGCCGACATTGATCGCCGGACGCACACCCGAGAAGAACAATTCGGCCTCGAGGAAGAGCTGTCCGTCGGTGATCGAGATCACATTGGTTGGGATGTACGCGGAGATGTCGCCGCCCTTGGTCTCGATGATCGGAAGCGCGGTCATCGAGCCGCCGCCGAGCTCGTCGGAGAGCTTGGCGGCTCGTTCGAGCAACCGGGAGTGCAGGTAGAAGACGTCGCCCGGGTACGCTTCGCGACCCGGCGGGCGGCGCAGCAGCAGCGAGATCTCGCGGTAGGCCACCGCTTGCTTGG
>JAOUEA010000001.1 GCA_029858935.1 Actinomycetota bacterium | reverse complement strand
CTCCTCCGCCACCTTGCGCTTGGTGATGTCGACCAGGAAGCCCTGCCAGAACCCTTCACCCTCGGCTTCCGGCACGAACGTTGCCTCGTCCTGCACCCAGATCCAATGGCCGTCGGCATGCCGGAAACGGTAGTCCAGCGCATAAGCCTCCTTCGACTCGTTCGATCGTTCGTCCACCTCGATGACGTGGGGTCGATCGTCGGGGTGGATGCCGTCGCGCCAGAAATCCGGTGTCCACGTCCACTCGTCGGGGGTGTAGCCGAAGATGTCGATCACCTGCGGACTGATGTAGAACTTCGCGGGGTCGCCCTCGGGTGACTCGCGGTAAACCACCGCGGGGATGTGCTCGATCACCGCTCGGTGCCGGCGCTCCGCTTCGGCGAGGCCGCGCTCGGCTCGCTTCCGCGCAGTGATGTCCAGCAGCACCCCTTGCCAGAACAGAGGGGCCCCGGTGTCGTCGGTGACCACGACCGCCTCGTCGTAGATCCAGACGTAGTGTCCGTCCTTGTGCAGCATGCGGTATTCGGATGCGAACGGGTCCTTCGAGGTGTTCGCTGCGGTGTTGAGCTCGCGCACACGCTCGAGGTCGTCGGGGTGCAGGTGCTCGAACCAGAACGCCGGGTCGGCCTGCCACTCTTCGGCGGTCCATCCGAGCATCCACTCGACCTGGGGACTGAGGTAGAGCAGGCCTGGGTCGAACTCGATCGGCTCGGCGTACACGACTGCCGGGATGTGCTCCACGAGGGTCCGGAACCGCTCCTCGGCCTGACGCAGTTGCTGTTCGGTGAGCTTGCGCTCGGTGATGTCGACGATCACCCCCTGCCAGTACAAGGGGGCTCCGCTCGAATCGTGCACGATCACGCTCTCGTCCTGGAACCAGACCACCCGGCCGTCGGCCGCGACCATGCGGTACTCCTGGCGATACTTCTCTCGGGTCGCGTTCGTCCGGATGCTCTCGGCCATCACCGCGTCCCGATCATCGGGATGGAGGACCTTCAGCCAGAACCCCGGCTCTCCCCAGGCTGCGATCGGGTACCCGAGGATCGCCTCGACCTGTGGGCTCAAGAACGAGATCACGGCGTCGTGTTCATAGGCCTCGGTGAGCGCTTCCGTGTAGGTGATCGCGGGCGTTTGTTCCACCAGGAACCGATACCGTTCCTCGGCCTGCCGAACCTGTTCTTGGGCCTGCATCCGCTCGGTGACGTCGAGCATGAACCCCAGGAAGTGGTCGAGTTCCCCCTCGTCGGTGAGGACGGGCGTCGATGTGTCGTGGATCCATCGGTACGAACCGTCGGCGGCTCGCATGCGGTACACCTCATCGAACGTGGAGATGTTCGTCGCCTCGAGCACGCCCGAAGCCTCGAGCCTGGCCAGGTCCTCAGGGTGGGTCACGCTGAACCAGAAGGCGGGCTCTTCGATGAACCGCTCGGGTTCGTATCCGAGCACCGTGCGGATCTGCGGGCTCATGAACCCGATGCGAACATCGCCGGGGCTCAGGACCACGTCGTTGTAGGTGACCGCGGGGATGCGCTCGATCACCTGAAGCCAGCGCTCTTCAGCCTTCCTCCGTTCATCCTCGATGCGTCGCCGCGTCACGGCGGCGCCGACCACCGTCGCCGCGGCCCGGAGGGCATCGAGCTCCGAGCCCCACCCGCGTCCGCGCACACGATCGTCGAAGCCGATCGAGCCCCACCATTCGTCGCCGACGAAGATCGGGTATTCCGCGATCGAGATGATGCCGAGTGCCTCGAAGCCGCCTCGCTCGTCATGGGGGAGATCGGCGACGTGGCTCACGACCGGTTCTCCCCGAGCGAGGAGGGCGGCCCACCGCTCGATCCGCTCACCATCCGAGGTGTCGTCCGCCCGGCTCGCCGGCCCGGGGTCGATGCCCGCTGAGCGCCACTCATGGCGCGTCGTGCCGATCAGGCTGCCTGCCTCGTCGAGGAGATTCTCGAGGATGTATGCCCGAGAGACGCTCGCGGCACTGCCCATGCGCTCGAGCACCTCGTCTGCGGCCTCCCGCCAGTCCGACGCGAGGAGCAATCGCTCGGCGGCGAACGCCACGGCCTCCAACACGACAGCATGCCGGACGTCGTCGCCAGCCTCGGTCTGTGCCGTGTCGGCCATGCCACCTCCTCTCACGAAGGAATCGCTCAGGGACCCAAGCATGACCGAACCGGCCCCGAGGACCACCCTTAGACATATCGGCGTCGGAGCGCAGAGGTGTAGACGACAGCTCGATCAGGCGGTGTCGGGGATCAGTCCCGGTGCGGCTCCGGCGGCGGGGATCTCCCCCTGCTGCGGCCATCTCGCGCGAGACTTCGCGGCGAGCCTGAACATGAGTGCGACGGCGTCGGGGTCCTCCGACGCTGGCCGTGCTTCGACGACACCGTCTGCCAGGGCTCGCTCCCAGATCTCCACGCCTCGGTCGGTGCGGACGATCGTGAGCGTCCAGCCGTCGGATTGGCCGAGCCCACCGAACGAGATGTCGGCATGCTCGGCGGCGAAATCGGGGCAGCGTAGGCACCCCGGCCTCGTGAAACGGTGGGCGGCTTTCAACGAGTATGTGTGTTCTTCACCCTCGTCGGTGTAGAAGAGCAGCTTTCCCTTCACGTTCACGCGGGCGAGATGGTCGAGGTCGAGTCCCAGTTCGTTCTGGGCGATCTCCACCATGAGGCCGTCGTAAGTGAAGGTCTTCGAGCACAACAGACCGAGCGTCCAGGCGATCTTCCTGCGCCACTTGTTCACGCGGCGGGCTTCCATCGAGCCGGTCACGCTGGCCTGACAGCTCATCCCCACGAGGGCGACCTTCGACAGACCGAGCTCAGCCGCCTTCAGCAGCGCGAGCGGATTCGCGGAGTAGGTGTAGCGTGAGCCGGCCGTGTCGAGCACGCCTTGCGCGTCGGTGACCACGGTCGGCTCGGCGTCCCACGCTCGGTCTTCACTGAGTTTCGATGTGCAGGCGCCGTCGATCTGGCCGGTGCGCATTCCCCAGATCAGCAGCGCCGAGACGACCCCTCCGTCCTGCCCGCTCATCAACAGCTGGGGATCGGAAGCCCGCGCGAGCACGATCTCCCGGTGCTTGCCAATCACCTCGTCGGGCGTGCGGGCCATGCCGAATAGGGTCGTGTCGATCTCCGACTCCCAGTCCCGGAAGCGGGGACAGGCGAGCGTGCAGAGCGTGCAGCCCTTGTCACCGTGGGAACATCGGTCGGCGCCCTCGTCCTGCAGCTGCACGGGCAGATCGTTCTCGTATCCCAGCACGTGGAACGGGCAGGCGACGATGCACGCCGTGCAGCCGGTGCAGAGCCCGGTGGTGACGACCTCGTCGTAGAGGTGCTTCCACTGGGTCTTGTCGGTCGGCGCCGGCATCCCGGGCAGCATAGCCCACTCCGTCGCGACGCCCGGAGGTTGCCTCGCGCCTGCGCTCGACCATGGGATAGTCTCGGCCAGTCATGACGACCCCGGCGTCCCCGGGGCAGATCGAAAGGGGACCGATGACGTTGCCACCGATGCGAGCGAACGCCGGGCTGGGTGTGATCGTGGCACTGACCCTCGTGCTGGGCGCGTGCTCGAGCGACTCCGGCGGCGATCAGAGCTCCACCCCGGTCGCGGAGGCGGGCGACCTCGCCCCGGGCTCGGCTGCGATCAACATCGTGGATCTCACGTTCGAGCCCACGTCGATCACCGTGGCACCGGGTTCGACCGACATCGCGATCACCAATGCCGACAGCGTGGACCACACGTTCACGCTCGACGACGGCAGCGTCGATGAAACCGTATCGGCCGGCTCGAACGTCACCGTCACGGTCGACCTGACGGAGTCGGTGGGCTTCCACTGCGAGATCCACCCGTCGATGACGGGCACGCTCCAGGTGGCGTGACCGGTTTGCTCAGAGGCTGAACGAGTCGCCGCAGGCGCATTCGTGCTTGGCCTGGGGATTCACCATCCTGAGCCCACCGTCCATCAACGAGTCGTTGAACTCGAGCGTGGAACCCGACACGATCGGGGCGCTCGCGGCGTCGATGAGCACCCGGAACCCTCCCGGCCCGACCACGACCTGGTCGCCCTCGACCGGGGCGTCCTCGAGCGTCAGCTGGTAGCCGAAGCCTGAGCATCCGCCCGCGGTCACACGCACCCGCAGCGCGGCCTCGGGTCGTCCGTCGCGCTCGGCCAGGGAGCGAGCCTTCCGTGCGGCCGCTTCCGTGACCGTGATGAGCGGGGATGTGGCGATCGCATCAGTCATGCCTCAAGGATACGTCTGCGTGTCGACAATGCGAAGCGTCGGCGGGCTCAGGTCGAGAGGAAGGCCGCGAACATGCGCGCGTAGGCCCTGGCGCCTGCGACGAGTTCGTCGACGGGCACGGACTCGTCGGCGGTGTGTGCGACCCGGAGCGATCCGGGTCCGCAGATCACCGCTGGGATGCCGGCCTGGTTGATGTAGAACCTGGCATCGGTGATGCCCGTGAACCCCACCAGACCAGGAGCCATCCCGGTGGCCGCGGCGACCGAGGCGACCGCGATGCGGACGATCTCGGTGTCGGCCGGCGCTTCGGCGGCCTCGGTCCACTCCCGCAATTCGACGTCGATCTCGACCTCGGGGTGGCGTGCGCGGAGCGATTCCACGAGCGCGAGGAACGGCGCCCGCACCTCCTCCGGGTCGGTCTCTCCCGGCACGATGCGCCGGTCGATGTCCACCTCGCATCGGTCGGGGACGACATTGGGAGCACTGCCGCCCGAGATCAGGGCGGCGTTGACCGTCGGCCTGCCGACGAGCGGATGCTCACGCTCCGGCAGTACCTCGGGAAGGCGTATCAGGAATCGCGCCATCGACGTGATCGCGTTCACGCCTCGGTGGGGCTGCGAGCCGTGGGCGGCCGATCCGAAGGCCGTGGCCGTGAACCACGCACCGCCACGCTCGGCGAGCCCGACCTGCATCTCGCTGGGCTCGCCCACGATCACGGCATCTTGCGTGAGCAGCCCGCGTTCCCAGAGCACCTTGGTGCCGTGAACCCCCGCGAGCTCCTCGTCGGCTGCCAGGTGAAACACGAGGCTGCCCGTCATCGTGGTGCGTGCGCGGCGTAGCGCGGCGGTCGCTGCGAGCGCGGCCGCGATCGGGCCCTTCATGTCCGCGGCCCCCCGACCGACGAGCCGGCCCTCGGCGTCGATGTCGCCCGCCCAGGGGTCGTGACCCCACGTGTCGAGTGAGCCGGCGGGGACGACGTCGAGGTGACCGTTCCACGCGAGGCTCGGTCCGGCGTCGGTACCGATCGAGGCCACGACGCTCGGCCGGCCGGCTTCGGAGCGCACGATCTCTGGAACCGCGCCGAGGCCCGAGAGGATCCCGCTGGCCACCGACGCCGCCTCGTCCTCGGTGCCTCCTGGATTCTCGCTCTTCGCCGCGATCAGGGCCCGGGCGAAGGCGACGACTTCGTCGGCGTCGACCGCTGCCGAGGCGGCGGCGAGCGTGGCCTCATCTACCATGGCGCGCGATGCTACACGCCGATGCCATCGCATCGCTGGCCGCCCGACTCGAATCCGATCCGAGGCCTTCACCCGGCCCGGACGATCGGCTTGCCGCCGTGCTCGCGCCCATCGTGCTCGAGCCCGAGCCGACGCTGGTGTTCACGGTGCGCGGGGCCGCTCTCTCACGCCACGCAGGCGAGATCTCGTTCCCAGGCGGCCTGCAGGATCCCGGGGAGTCGCTCGAGGGCACCGCGCTCCGCGAGGCCCATGAGGAGATCGGTCTCGACCCGTCGCTCCCGCGCGTGCTCGGCGCGCTGCCACCGGTGCACACATTCGTGAGCGGCATCCTCGTCGTTCCCTTCGTTGGAACGCTCGAGCGCGAGCCAGCGTTCAGCGTGAACGAGCGCGAGATCGACGAGGTGCTGACGTTCGGCGTCGAACAGCTCGGCGCCGTCGAACGGGCCGTGACGTATGACCGTCCGGACGGCGGGGTCTGGCAGGGCTTCGCGTACGAGCTCGACGGACACACGGTATGGGGCGCGACCGGGTGGATGTTGCACACACTGCTCGAGATGATGCGGAAGGAGACGAGATGGCCGGTGACGTGAACGCCGTTGCCCCCGAGGATCGGGAGCTTCGTATGCTGCTCGGAGAGGCGAAGACGATCGCCGTGGTTGGGTTGTCGTCGAAGCCCAGTCGTCCCTCGCTCGCCGTCGCGTCCTACCTGCAGGCTCGAGGGTTCCGCATCGTGCCCGTGAACCCTCGGGAGACCGAGGTCCTCGGCGAACCCGCATATGCGACGCTGGGCGAGATCCCGGCGGACACGCCGATCGACGTCGTCGACGTCTTCCGCCGGGCCGAAGACACACCTGAGATCGCGCGCGACGCCGTCGCGATCGGCGCCAAGGTGCTCTGGCTGCAGGCCGGCATCGTGAACGACGAGGCCTACCGCATCGCGAGCGAGGCGGGCCTCGAGGTGATCATGGGGGTCTGCATCAGACAGACCGACCTGCGACTGCTACGAGAGGGGACCGCATGACCGCGTGGGAGTACTTCGTCGCGCCGCTGCTCGAGCACAACCCTGGCGAGATCCTGAACACCTTCGGCGATGACGGCTGGGAGCTGATCTCGGTGGTCGCGCAACCGACGCCATCGGGAGCCGTCTCGACGGTCGCGTACATGAAGCGTCAGAAGCCGGCCTGACCTGGGGGAGGGTCTTTCCGACGGGCCCGTAGCCGGCGCCCCGCGACGAAGCGGGCGCCCAGCGCTCCGGCAAGCACCACGAGGGCGGCCGACACGATCCACGGACGCCATCCACCTCCCGCCTCGTCAGCGGTGATCGGAGAGCCCGCCGGCTCGCGCGGACCGACGGGCGAACTCGACGCCGGCTGCGACGAGGTCGCGCCAACGGTCTGTGGCTGAACGGTCCAGATCGAATCCGAGGTGGCGACGTAGACGAGGCCGTTCGCTGCGAGCGCAACGTCGGTGACCCCCGCTGAGAACGTTGCGACCTCGATCGGCTCGTCCCCCACGGCGGGCAGCCGCCACACCCCCCCGTCGAAGGACCCGAACCACACGTCGCCGTCAACCACCGTGCATCCGGTCAGCGCGATCGGCGCCGGGAAGACCACGACCGGGTCGAGGAATCGGTCGTCGCCCGCTCGGCCCGTCACCAATGGCCAGCCGTAGTTCCCCCCTCCTGCGATCAGGTTCACCTCGTCGTCGCGATCTGGACCGTTCTCCGTCTCCCAGAGATCGCCGGTCACGGGGTCGATGCAGAGCCCGAACGAGTTCCGGTGACCGATCGACCAGACCGGGCTGCCGGAGCCGAAGGGGCCGTCGGCGGGCACGTCACCGTCCGGCGTGAGCCGCAGCACCTTGCCGCCGATATCGCGTTCGTCCTGGGCGCGCTTGGGCTCGTGCGCCTCGCCGAGCGAGACGAACAACGAACCGTCGACGCCGAACACGAGATCGCCGCCGTTGTGATAGCCCGCGACCGCGCTGATGCCGTCGAGCAGGGTGTGGGGTTCGCCCGCGGCGACGACGCCGTCGGCGCGGACCCGTACGAGCCGGTTCAGCCCGTCGGCGGGATCGGAGTAGTAGAGGTACACCCACGGCTCCCGCTCGAAGTCGGGGTGCACGGCGATGCCGAGCAACCCGCGTTCGGCGTCGGGCATCACCGCGAGCGTCGTGAACGGCCGATCGCGCAAGGCCCCGTCGGGGGTCACCACACGCACCGCGCCGGTTTCCTTCTCCGTGAACAGCAGCGTGCCATCGGGCAGGAACGCCATGTTCGTCGGGAAGGAGAGTCCGTCGATCAGCCGCTGCGGTGTCGGCTCGGCCGCCCCGAGCGGAGCGGCCATGAGCGAAGCCAGGAGCGAGAGCGCGACCGGGAGGAGAGCGTGTCGCATCCCTCGACCGTATCGCGAGATGCAACGATGGATCGGTCCCAACGGGAGGGAGCACGGGTGTTCACGATCGATCACGTGGTGATGGCGGTTCCAGACCTCGACTCGGCGGGGGATCGGCTTCGCCGCGACCACGGGCTGGCGTCGGTGCCCGGCGGCGTACATCCGACCTGGGGTACCGGCAACCGGATCGTGCCGCTCGGGCAGAGCTACATCGAGCTCATGGCGGTCGTCGACCCCGCCGTTGGCCGGGACACGGTGCTCGGCCGCGCCGTGCTAGGGCTGACCGCCGACGGCCGAGACCGATGGTTCTCTGTCTGTCTCGCCGACACCGACCTCTCGGACACCGCATCACGGCTCGGGCTCGACGTCGATCCCGGCGGCCGAATCCGCCCCGACGGGTCGGAGCTCCGCTGGAGTGGGGCAGGCATCGACGACGAGGCTCGAGACGCATGGTTGCCGTTCTTCATCGCATGGGACATGCCGCCGGAGCTGCACCCCGGTCGAACGCCGATCCTCCACGACGTCGACGTCACCGGGATCGCCGGTGTCGAGGTCGCGGGGGACGAGGCGAGGCTCGCCGACTGGCTCGGCCCCGCGGGCGACAGCGTGCCGCTCCGCGTCGTCGCCGGCCGACCCCGCGTTCGGTCGGTCGAGCTGTCGACGTCGGGCGGCCCGACCCTCCGGATCTGAGCCGCACCGATCTCATGCGGGGCGGCGGCCGATGATGGCGCGGAGCCCGGCCGGGAGCGTTTCGTCGCCGAACGATTCCTCGACCCTCGCCTCGACACCTTGCTCGGCGAGCAGACCCGGCACCAGGGTGGTGTCGATCATCACGTTGTCGTGACGTTCGTCGTCGCGCCGCCACGACCCGTCGCCGGAGCGGATGAAGGTCGCCATCTGCCGCACGTATCGATCGGGCGAGGGCACCGAGAATTCGGTGACGAGTGCCCAGCCTTCTCCCAACCATCCCCGACTGGGTTGATCGATGCGTGTCGCTGCCCATTCCAGGTCGCACAGGTCGATCGCGAGCACACCGCCGGGCCTGAGCGCGCGGGCGATCATGACCAAGGCTCGATCGATCGAGGCGGCGTCTGGGAGGTAGCTCAGAGCGTGTCCGATCGAGACGATCGCGTCGGCGGCCGGGATGGGATCGTGGGGCAGCGTCAGCCGTCGGATCTCGTCGGCATCGGCGACGACCTCGCCGGCGAGTTGCAGCATCGCGGGTGACGCGTCGGCTGCGATCACCCGATGCCCTGCGTCGAGCAGGTACCTGGTGAGCAGCCCGCTGCCGCATCCCAATTCCACAACGAGGCCGTCGCGGTCGCGGACCGGTTGCAGCAGCGACAGGATGCCGGGGGCACATGCCTCGGCATGGGATCCGAAACCCTCGTGGTGCACGAGGGCCAGGTCGTGCCGGTAGTACGGCTCGCCGCTCACGAAAGGGCTCGGTCGAGATCTTCGATCAGGTCGTCGGGGTGTTCGATACCGACCGAGAGGCGCACGAGGTCGTCGGGCACTTCGAGTGGGGAACCCGCGACGCTCGCGTGCGTCATCGGGCCGGGCACCTCGATCAACGACTCCACGCCGCCGAGCGATTCCGCCAAGAAGAACAGCTCGGTGCGACGCGCGACTTCGAGCGCCTTCGTGGCGCTTCCGACGCGGAACGACACCATGCCCCCGAAGTCGCCCATCTGCCGGGCGGCGACCTCGTGACCGGGATGGTCGTCGAGCCCAGGGAAATGCACCGTCGTCACCGCCGGATGGCTCTCGAGGAACGCGGCGACCGCCCGGGCGCCGGCGCAATGCGCCTGCATGCGCACGGCGAGCGTTTTGAGACCCCGCAGGGCAAGGTAACTGTCCATCGGGCCGGGCACGGCACCAACCGCGTTCACGAGGAACCCGAGCCGGTCGATCCACTCCTCGTCACTCGTGACGATCGCACCGCCGATCAGGTCGGAATGCCCGCCGATGTACTTCGTGACGCTGTGGACGACGGCGTCAGCACCGAGCGCGAGCGGTCGCTGCAGGGCCGGAGTGGCGAACGTGTTGTCCACCACCATGCGCGCACCATGCTCGTGCGCGGCCGCGCCGACCGCCGCGATGTCCACGATCTTCAGCAGGGGGTTCGACGGCGTTTCGACCCAGACGAGCTTCGTCGCAGGAGTCATCGCAGCCGAGAGAGCATCGAGATCGCTGAGGTCGGTCGCCGTGAACGTCAGCCCCCACGGGCTGAGCACGTGGGCGAGCAAGCGGTAGGTGCCCCCGTACACGTCGTCGGCGAGCACGACGTGATCGCCCGGACCCAACGCGAGCAGCATCGTGGTCTCGGCACCGAGACCGCTCGCGAACGCGAACCCCTGTGTCCCGCCTTCGAGTGACGCCAGCGCCTGCTGGAAGGCTTCCCTGGTCGGGTTGCCGCCCCGCGCGTAGTCCCACACCTTGGGAACGCCGACCTCGAGCTGGGCGTAGGTGGAGGTCTGGTAGATGGGCACGGTGACGGCGCCGTACAGGGCGTCGGGGTTCTGGCCCGCGTGGATCGCGCGGGTCTCGAACCGCGATCGATCGCTCGACCTCGGATCGCGACGTTCGCGTGTCATCGGACCCCCCTCATCGCATCTCAGGCGGGAGTTTCCAGCCCCGTTCCCTCAGCTCGTCGAGCGCCTCGGTTCCCTCACGCGCGCGCTCCCACAGCATCGCCTTCCGTTTCGCGTCATGGCCCGGTGCGAATTCACTCCGTACGAGCCGTTCGCACCGAGGGTCCCCGCACGCACAGTACGCGAACAGCGGGTCGGCTCCGCGCGGGGCGGCGGCGCCAGGGCGATACGGCACGGCCGGCAACGCAGCCGACGGCACGACGATCACGCCCTCGCTCGGATCACCCGGGGCGAAGCGCCTGCCGTCGAGCGCGTAGAGGCCGGTGAGTGCGGCGAGCGCCGCATCGACCCGATCGGGTGAACCGAGCTCATCGGTGCGCACGCCCTGAGCACGAAGCACCGCTGAGCGCCAGGCATGCTTGCGGATGCCCTTGGGCGCGAGGCAGCCGGCCAGGACCACGGCGGTCGCGTGGGGGAAGACCTCGAGCGCTTTTCCCTTAGGGGCGCCGGCCGAGTACGGCGGGAACCCGGCGGCCGCTGCGTGCGCGAAGACCTCGAAGCCGACCTCCATCCAGGCGAAGAACCGGTTGCCCTTACCGTGGGCTTCGTTCGGGGTGTTGAACGACGAGATGTTGAGTGCAGCGAGCTCACGCTCTGTCAGGCGCGAGCGTCCCGACGCTGCCCATCGCGGCGGCGAGTCGATCGAGACGATGTCGGGGTGCAGGTCGCCGATCAATCGTTCCACGTCATGCACACGTACCCGTGAAGACACGTGCAGGGGGACCAGGCGCTCGTCGATGAGCACGATGTCGAGGCCCTTGCCCACCCCGACGTCGATGCCCAACGAACGCACCGACGCGCCTACCGCTCCGTTTGGCGACGATGGGCTATGAAATCGAGGAGGTCGCTTCGCGTGAGCACCCCGAGCACCTGGCCGGCCTTGGCCACGAGCACGGCGGGAGCTTGCTCGAGCTGGGCGAACGCGATCTCGATCGGTTGGTCCCATTCGACGAACGGGATCGGGGGTGCCATGACCTCGGCCACGTCGGCCTGCAAGGCATCAGGGTCCCGGAAGACGCGTTCGAGCAGCTCACGGTCTCGGATCGATCCGACGAATTGCGTCACGTCCGCGGACTCCTCGCGCACCACCGGGGCCTGTGAGATCGAGCTGGCCTGTAGCACGTCGACGGCCTGGCGCACCTTGTCGTGCGCGTTCACGGTGATCAGCGGCGGGAGCTCCGCCCCCTTGGCGGACAGGACCTGTTCAACGGTCACGACTTCGGGTCCCTCGAGGAAGCCGTACTGCCGCATCCAGCCATCGGAGTACAGCTTCGACAGGTAGTTGCGGCCGGTGTCGGGCAACAGCACGACGATCGTCGTGTCGTCGCCGTAGTCGCGGGCGACCTCGAGTGCGGCGTAGACGGCGGATCCGCACGACCCGCCGACGAGGATGCCCTCCTGCCGCGTGACGGCCCTCGCCGTGAGGAAGGCCTCGCGGTCCGCCACCCTGACCCAGCGGTCGACGATGTCGGGATCGAACGTTTCGGGCATGAAGTCCTCTCCGATGCCCTCGGTGAGGTAGGGCCGGGGTTCGTCGCCGGTGTAGACCGAACCCTCGGTATCGGCGCCCACGATCACGATATCGGACCTCTGTGCTTTGAGGTATCGACCGACGCCGGTGATCGTGCCGCCGGTGCCGACGCCGGCCACGAAGATGTCGATGCGTCCGTCGGTCTGTTCCCAGATCTCGGGGCCCGTCGTGTCGAAGTGGGTCGCCGGGTTCTCCTGGTTGAAGTACTGGTTCGGTTGGAACGCCCCCGGGATCTCATCGGCGAGCCGCGAGGCGACCGAGTAGTAGGACTCCGGCGACTCGCGCGGCACCGCGGTCGGCGTGATGATGACCTCGGCGCCGTAGGCGCGGAGCAGCGAGATCTTTTCCTGGCTCATCTTGTCGGGCATCACGAAGATGCACCGGTACCCGCGCACGGCCGCAGCGATCGCGAGTCCGTGTCCCGTGTTCCCCGAGGTCGGCTCCACGATCGTGCCGCCGGGTCGCAGCGTGCCGTCGCGCTCGGCCGCCTCGATCATGCGGATCCCGATGCGGTCCTTCACCGACCCGCCGGGGTTGAGCATCTCGACCTTGGCCAGGATCGTAGGGCGCAGGCCGCGGGTGATCGAGCGCAGACGCACGAGAGGGGTGTTCCCCATCGCATCGAGGAACGTCTCCAGTACCTTCATCGACCGACCCCCATCGCCGTGGTGATACGGCTATCGTGCCATGCGGGGGCAACGGGCGTCGCGGCGTGGCCGCGTCGACGCTGGAAGATGCGATGCCGAGAGGATGTCCCAACGAGCTTCACCTCGGGGGATAAAGTGCCGATTCGTGATCCAGACGCACGAGATCGATCGATGCCGCACGCACACGCGTGAGGTGTGAATGCGAAGCGCGGGGGCGCGCTGGACGAGGATGAGGGCGTGACCGAGGGACAGAGCATCGAGGAAGTCGACCTTGCCACCCCCGGGGAAGACGCGGGTGGCGGCGAGAGCCTGCTCGTGGTCGACGACGATCCGTTCATCGCGCGGCTGCTCGAGATCGAGCTGCGCGCGGCGGGCTATGACGTGCGCGTGGCAGCCGACGGCGCGCTGGCTCTCGAAGTCGCGCGGGAGCGGTGCCCCGACCTGGTGCTCGCCGACGTGATGATGCCCAACATGGATGGGTTCGAACTGACACGACGCTTGCGGCAAGACCCACGCACCACCACCGTCTCGGTGATCATGCTCACCGCCCGAGGCTTGTCCGCGGACAAGCTCGAGGGCTTCGCGATCGGTGCCGACGACTACATCGTCAAGCCATTCGATACGCCGGAACTCCTTGCGCGCATCCGGGGCGTCCTTCGCCGTTCCCGCGACACGCGCACCCAGTCACCGCTCACGGGGCTGCCGGGCAACGTTCGCATCGAGGAAGAGATCGATGCGCGCGTCGAGCGCGGGGAGCCGTTCGCGATCCTGTACGCCGACCTCGACCACTTCAAGGCGTTCAACGACCACTACGGCTTCATGCGGGGCGACGAGGTGATCCAGTCGACCGCTCGGCTGATCGGCGACGCGGCTCGGCTGGCGAGCGACGGCTCGGCGTTCATCGGCCACGTCGGCGGCGATGACTTCGTCGTGGTGGTCGAACCCGAAGTCGCGGAATCGACTGCCGATGCGATCGTGAGCGCGTTCGACCAGGCGGCGTCAAGCTTCTTCGACGACGCCGATCGAGAGCGCGGCTACATCGAGGTCACGAATCGTCGCGGCGAGCTGCAACGGTTCGGCGTGCTGACCCTGTCGATCGGCATCGCGAGCACCGCGAGGCGGTCGTTCCAGCACTACGCCGAAGCGGTCGCGGTGGCGACCGAGATGAAGCAGTTCACGAAGGGGTCGGAGACCTCGTCGTGGGCGATCGACAGGCGCACCGGCGAGTAGCGTTTCCAGCGTCGCCGGATTCAGTCCGGAAGGACCGAGGAGAGCGGACCCGGCTGGGCGAGGAAGAACCCCTGACCGTATCCGATGCCGAGCGTTCGCAACGTCGACAACTCCTCGGCCGTCTGGATGCCTTCGGCGATGAGCGAGAACCCCATCTCCTGGGCGAAGGAGACCATCGCCGCCGCGAGGGCCCGCTTGGCCCGGTCGCGATCGATGTCGCGTGTGAGGCTCATGTCGAGCTTCACGATGTCGGGGGCGATGCGCAGGGTGTGCCGAAGGCTGGCGAACCCTGCGCCCGCGTCGTCGATCGCCACCCGTGCGCCCCGAGCCCGCAGCGGCGCAAGGGCGTCGACCAGGTCGTCGTAGTCCTCGACGGCCTCGTGCTCGGTGATCTCCAATACCAGCCGGCCGGCGTGAGGCTCGAGGACGGCGGCGAGCTCTGTGGACACCGCCGCCCGATGCGAGCAGTTGATGGCCAGATACGTTCCCTCGGGGATCGCGGCGAGCGCGCGGAGAGCCTGCGTCACGGTCGTCAGCTCCAGCCGAACCCCGAGCGCAAGCGTCACCGCTTCGGCGAACCATTCGTTGGGGGGGCGCGGCGGTGGCGACGAGAACCGAGCGAGCGCCTCGATCCCGACCGTTGTCTCCGTGGCAAGGTCGAAGATCGGCTGGAACGCCATCGAGACACCTTCGCCGGCGACGAATCGCTCGATCTCGCCGCGGCGAGCATCGAGCTGCTCCCGCTCCTCGTCGTCGCGGCGCAGTTGCTTCGTGAGCTCGGCCACGATGCCGGCGATCACTTCGGTCGACAAGCTGGCGCCGCCCGCCATCACCTTCTGGATCGAGTCGACGATCTCCTCGCCGGCGGTGCCTTTGACGAGGTAGCCCACCGCGCCGGCTCGCAGCATCTCGAGCACCGTGGGCCGATCCTCGAACGCCGACAACGCGATCACTCGGGTGTCTGGGGAGCATCGGGCGATCTCGCGAGCCGCTCGCGCACCGCCTCCGGCCGGCATCGAGACGTCGACGAGTGCGACATCTGGGTGCTCGTCGCCGGCGAGCGCGATCGCCTCGTCCGCGTCACCGGCCGAGCCGATCAGGATGACGTCGTCCTCGTGCTCGAGCAGATCGGCCAGCGCCCCGCGGAGCGCGGGCTCATCATCGGCGATCAGCACGCGGATCGGCTCAACGGCGAACCCGTCCGCGCCAGCGGTGTCGTAGGGGGAAGTTCCGACGGCCATCGGGGGGACGCTACCCGGCCCGAACGACCCACTCAAGCATCCCGACACGTGCCGTGCTGGCGGTCGGCGCCCTCATGATGCTCTCGAGATCGTTGTCAGCTCGCCCCGCTGCGAGTCCAACCTCATTGACGGAGCATCGGCTCGCCTCGTCATCACCCAGGACCCCCGCTCGTCGGTAGGTGAGCTCCGATCCATCCGGGGCGGTAGCATCGCGTCCATCGTCGTGCTGGGGGGGAGGGAAGGGTGAAGGCCAGGCAGATCCGCGCCCCCCGCGGCATCGAGCGTTCGTGCCGCTCCTGGCCGCAGGAAGCGGCGATGCGCATGTTGATGAACAACCTCGATCCCGAGGTCGCCGAGCGCCCAGAGGAACTCGTCGTGTACGGAGGCACCGGCCGGGCGGCGCGAAGCTGGGAGGCGTATGACGCGATCGTGCGCACGCTGCAGACGCTGTCCGACGACGAGACCCTGCTCGTGCAGTCCGGGAAACCCGTCGCCGTCTTCCGCACTCACGACATGGCACCGCGGGTGCTCATCTCGAACTCGATGCTCGTGCCCAAGTGGGCCGACTGGGAGACGTTCCGAGCTCTCGAGGCGCAAGGGCTCACGATGTACGGGCAGATGACGGCGGGGTCGTGGATCTATATCGGCACGCAGGGCATCCTGCAGGGCACCTACGAGACGCTCGCTGAGTGCGCTCACCAGCACTTCGGCGGTTCGCTGGCCGGCACGGTCACGCTGACCGGAGGGTTGGGCGGCATGGGCGGAGCCCAGCCCCTGGCGGTGACGATGAACGGCGGGGTCGCCTTGTGCATCGACGTCGACCCTTCGCGTATCGAACGTCGCCTGAAGACGCGGTATCTCGACCGCGAGACCGATGACCTCGACGCGGCATTGCGCTGGACCGACGAGGCCCGGAGTGCCAAGGAGGCCGTCTCCATCGGTCTCGTGGGCAACTGCGCGGAGATACTGCCCGAGTTGCTCGCGCGCGGGTGGCAGCCCGACATCGTCACCGATCAGACCAGCGCCCACGACCCCCTCGGCGGCTACGTGCCGGCAGGGCTTTCGCTTGCGGCCGCCTCAGCCCTGCGTGAGCGCGATCCCGCCGAGTACGTGGGTCGTGCCGTGGCGTCGATGTCCGCGCATGTGCAGGCGATCGTCGACTTCGCGGCTCGGGGCGCCGTGGCATTCGACTACGGGAACAACCTCCGCGCAGGCGCCGAGGCGGGCGGGCTGGCCCACGACGTGGCCTTCAGCTATCCGGGCTTCGTGCCCGCCTTCGTGCGTCCGTTATTCTGCGAGGGCAAGGGTCCGTTCCGGTGGGCCGCGCTCTCGGGTGACCCAGCCGACATCGCTGCCACCGACGCGGCGGTGGCCGACCTGTTCCCCGACGACGAACGGCTGCAACGCTGGCTCCGCCTCGCTGCGGAGCACGTCGCCTACCAGGGACTGCCGGCCCGCATCTGCTGGCTCGGGTACGGCGACCGCGCCCGGGCCGGACAACGCTTCAACGACCTGGTGGCCTCGGGCGCCGTGAGCGCCCCCATCGTGATCGGGCGCGACCACCTCGACGCCGGATCAGTGGCGAGCCCCAACCGGGAGACCGAGGCGATGCTGGATGGGTCCGACGCGATCGCGGACTGGCCGATCCTCAACGCCCTCGTGAACACCGCGGCCGGGGCGCACTGGGTGAGCGTGCACCACGGCGGCGGGGTCGGCATCGGCTCGTCGATCCATGCCGGCATGGTGGTGGTGGCAGATGGCTCGGTGAATGCGGCTGAACGACTCGAGCGGGTGCTCACGAGCGACCCCGGCATGGGTGTGGTGCGTCACGTCGATGCCGGGTATGACCGTGCGATCGAGGTCGCGCACGATCGTGGCGTGCGGATCCCCATGCGGGAGGCTGAGTGAGCGGGTCGCACATCGTGGCGATGGGCGGCGGGCAGTGGCCCGACGATCCCATCTACCGATTCATCTTCGATCTGTGCGGGGCGGCCCGTCCGAGGGTGCTGTACGTGCCGACGGCCCTCGGCGATGCCGACCGCGCCGTCGCCGCGTTCTATCGCTCGTTCCCCGCGCATTCCTTCGAGCCGAACGATCTCGCCCTGTTCCATCGCACCGTGGAGGACTTGCGCTCGCTCGTGCTCACCCAGGACGTGGTGTTCGTGAGTGGCGGTAACACCCTGAACCTGCTCGCGATCTGGCGTGCGCATGGGCTCGACGAGATCCTTCGGGAAGCCTGGGACGCCGGGGTGGTGCTTGCCGGCGGCAGCGCCGGCGCGAACTGCTGGTTCGAGGCTTCGACGACCGATTCCTACCTGCTCGGTCGAGCCGATCCGCTTCCCGACGGGCTCGGGCTCGTGCCCGGAAGCTTCTGCCCCCACTTCGACTCCGAGCCGTCGAGGCGCCCTGCGTATCATCGCCTTGTCGGCGAGGGGGCGCTTCCTCCCGGCATCGCGTGCGACGACCTCGCCGCCGTGCACTTCGCCGGCACCGACGTGGCGGAGGTGCTGGTCTCCGATGCGGGCGCGGGCGCGTGGCGTGTCGAACCGGGAGCCCTCGGCGACATCGTCGAAACCCCCTTCGAGCTCCGCGGGCTCGAGGCGGCTTCCACATGACCGTGGCGATCGGAGGGGAGCTCGAGGCGGCCGAGGTGGTCGCTGTGGCCGGCGGGGCGCCGGTCTCGTTCGGAGATGATGCGCGCGCCAGGGTGAGATCGGCCCGCGCCGTGATCGACGACGCGGTCGCGGGCGGCGAGACGATCTACGGCGTGACGACGGGGTTCGGGGCGCTGGCGCACACCCGGGTCGAGCCGTCGCAGGCTTCCACGTTGCAGCACGGCATCGTTCGCTCGCACGCGACCGCGGTGGGCGTGCCGCTTCCGCGTGACGAGGCGCGGGCCATGTTGCTGCTGCGGGCGCACGTGCTCGCGCTCGGCCATTCGGGGGTCCGCCCGGAGATCGTCGACCTGATGGTCTCGATGCTGAACGAGGACGTCATCCCGGCCGTGCCGCAGCAGGGGTCGCTCGGTGCCTCGGGCGATCTCGCGCCGCTCGCGAACCTCGCGCTGCCGCTGATCGGTCATGGCGAGGTGCTCTCGCCCGAGGGAGGTGTCGAACCTGCCGCCGGCGCCTTGGGTCGAGCGGGACTCGCGCCGATCACGCTCGAAGCGAAGGAGGGGCTCGCCCTCGTGAACGGCACGCAGGGCATGCTCGCGATCGGCATCCTGGCGACCGAGCGCGCGGCCATGCTCGCCCGTACGGCCGACGTCGTTGCTGCGATGACGATCGAGGCCTCGCTCGGCACCGACCGGCCGTTCGATGAACGACTCCAGAAGCTTCGCCCGCATCCGGGCCAGATGGTGAGCGCCAGCAATCTGAGAAGACTGCTGGCCGACTCGCCGATCCTCGCGTCCCATCGCGACTCCCACCATCTGGTGCAGGATGCGTACTCGCTCCGCTGCGCTCCCCAGGTGCACGGCGCCACCCGCGATGCGCTCGCCTACGCGTGCGAAGTGCTGAGGATCGAGGCGAACAGCGTGAGCGACAACCCGATCGTGCTCGTTGACGGGGGATCGGGCGAGGTGGTCTCCGGAGGGAACTTCCACGGACAGCCGGTCGCGGTCGCACTCGATGCCGCCGCGACCGCGCTGGTCTCGCTCGCCTCGATCTCCGAACGACGGCTGTACCGACTGCTGGACGAGCATCTGTCCAACGGATTGCCTCCCTTCCTCGTGCACGGCTCGGGGTTGAACTCCGGCTTCATGCTCGTGCAGTACACGGCCGCTTCGCTCGTGAGCGAGTCCAAGTCGCTCGCGCATCCCCCCTCGGTCGATTCGATCCCGTCGAGCGCCGGTCAGGAGGATCACGTCAGCATGGGCATGACGTCGGCACGGCACGCGCGGGAGGTTCTCGCGAACGCAGAGACCGTGATCGCCCTCGAAGCGCTCGGGGCGGCGCAGGCGCTCGACCTACGCGCGCCGCTACAGCCCGGACCTGCGACGCGTGCCGCCCACGCTGCGATCAGGGAACGGGTGCCATTCTTCGAGGCCGACCGCGAGTTCGGACCGGACATCGCCCAGGCGGTGAGCGTCGTACGCGGAGGACGCCTCGTCGCCGCTGCCGAGACCGCATCCGGCCCGGTCGACTGATCGGCGGTCACGACGCTCGTCGACGTTGGACCACCGATCGCGCAGCGAGGGGAGCGGGCGCGATCACGCATCGAGGGCAGCTGCGATGAGCGAGACGACGCCGGACACGACCAACAGGCCGAGTACCGACCCCCTGAAACGCTCGGTTCCGACCCGCGTCGCCAGCCGCTCGCCCATCAGGAGACCCACCACCATGGCTGGGTACCCGGCCAGCGCCACCGCCCCCACATCGGCCGTGACGCGACCGGCTAGCGCGAAGAGCGACAATCCCACGACGCTCTGCACGAGGAAGATCGCCGCCAACGTGGCGCGGAATGCGACCGGATCCAGGCGTTGGCCGTGTAACGCGATGACGAGCGGTGGCCCGTTCGTGCCTGTCGAGGTGTTCAGGGCCCCCGAGATCAAGCCTGCGACGAGATCGGTGCGATCGGTCGAGGGGAACCGCATGCCCCGAGCCAGCGCGATGGTCAGCGCGATCACGGTCGTGCCGATCGCCGCGGTCAACGCTCGGTCGTCGAGGTTGACGAACACCACGAGGCCGAGCGGCATCGCCAGGATCGCTCCCGCTGAGGCCACGGTGGCCGTCCTTCGCACGACGCCATGACGGTTGCGGATCGTCATGAGCGTGACCAAACCCAGTCCGATCACGGCGTTGGCAACGACGCTGGTTTCCGCACCCACCAGCACGGCGAGCAGGGGAACCGAGAGCAGCGCGTACCCGAACCCGCTGACCGCCATGGCCACCGATGCCCCGGCGACCACCAGGGCGACGGCCGCATACGTCTCCATCAGGGCGGCACGAGCTCGCCGCCCACGATGGTCGCGACGACAGGGTCGTGACCCGGTCGATAGGGCACCTGGGCGAACGAGGTCTCCTCGAGCAGCACGAGATCTGCTCGTTTGCCGGGCTCGATGGTCCCCAGACGATCGGCCAGGCCGAGCACCGACGCGGGGTTCACGGTCGTGGCGGTCAGCGCCTCGAGCGGAGGCACCTCGTAGACGCCCGCGGCCATCGCGATCACTTCGGGCATCGAGACGACGGGCGACGTGCCGGGGTTGGCGTCGCTCGCGAGGGCGATAGGCACGCCCGCGTCGCGGAGGGACCGCACCGGCGCGGGCCTGCCCCGCAGGAAGAACGTCGAGGCCGGCAACAGAGCGGCCACCGTGGCGCTGCCGGCGAGCGCGGAGACGCCTTCGGGCGAGCAGTGGTTCAGGTGGTCGGCGCTCCGCGCGCCGAGCCGGGCCGCGGCCGCCGCGGTCCCGGAGTCGCCGAGCTGATCGGCGTGCACGCGCAAGGGCAGGGCGGCATCAGCCGCCGCGGTCGCGATCGCTTCGAGGTCCTCGATCGAGAACGCGATGTCCTCGACGTAGACGTCGACCGCATCGGCGAGCCGGCGGCGGCCCGCCTCGGGGATCAGCTCGGTGCAGGCCGCACGCACCCATTCCTGCCGCGACATGCCCGCCGGCACGGCGTGCGCCGCGAGCAGTGTGACGACACAGGTCTGTCGCGCTTCCTCGGCGAGGCGCCGCGCCAGCCTCGCCGCACGCAGCTCCTGGTCGACCGAGAGGCCGTAGCCCGTCTTCAACTCGAGGGCGGTGGTGCCGTGCGTCGCCATCTCGTGGAGCAGCGGTCGCGAGAACTCCAACACCTCGTCGTCGCTGGCTGCAGCGAACAAGCGTGCGGAACGGAAGATCCCGCCGTCGCCACCATGCAGCTCCTTGTACGAGACGCCGCGCAGTCGGGCCTCGAACTCGTCGGCCCTCCAGCCCACGAACGGTAGATGGGTGTGGCAGTCGACGAACCCCGGCACGAGGCAGCCCCGTTCGGGCGTTCCGATCGTTGGATGCCATGGCAGTGCGTCGACGGGGCCTGCGAAGACGATCGAACCGTCATCGTGCCAAGCGACCCCGATGCCCCCGTCGATCGTGGCCGCCGCCCCGGCCGAGGCGCCGTTGCCTGCAGCCGTCGCCATCGCCGCCGCCGCGACCGCTCCTCGCGCCATGGACCGAAGACTACGCTGCATCGGTTCCCACTGAGGCTCGCGTCTAGACTTCCGCAGCATGCTGGTCGAACGTGAGATCGAGCTCCCTGTCCCCCTGGAGGAAGCGTGGACGGTCCTCCTGGATTGGGAGCGGCAGGCCGATTGGATGCTCGACGCGGACAGCGTCACGGTCGTGTCGGAGCAGCGGGAGGGTCCGGGCGTCCGCCTGGCCGTACGCACCCGGATCTTCGGCATCCCCGCGTTCACGGAACCGATGGAGGTGACGGAGTGGGATCCCCCATACCGCCTCGAGATCCGCCACGGCTCGGTCGTCTCCGGCACCGGCACATGGCTGCTCGCCCCGATCGAAGGTGGCACGCGGTTCACGTGGCGCGAGGAGATCCGACTCGCGGTGCCTGTGATCGGTGAGCTCGCGGCCGCCGTGTACTCACCGATCATGCGAGTGCTCATGGTCCGCGCGATGCAGGGCCTGCGTAGCTACCTGATCGCAGCCGGCCCTGCGTGAGGCGGAGCGGCCTCCTCTTCTCGCCCATATACTTGCGACGAGAACACGGGGAGCTCGGGGAACCGGGCTGAGAGGCCGGCTGATGGCGTCGGCGACCCGTCGAACCTGAACCGGGCAATGCCGGCGGAGGGAGTTCGCCCATGCGATCGGCATTCATCTTCTGCGGTGGCGGACCGTCGCGTGCCCGCGTGGTCGTGCCCCACGACGCGTTCGTGGTCGCCGCCGACGTCGGGCTCGCTGAGGCCAACCGCCTGGGCATCGCCGTCGATCTGCTCGTCGGTGACCTCGATTCGGTCAGCACCGATGATCTCGACAGGTTCGTGGAAGCCGGCGGCGACGTGCGACGGCATCCCGTCGACAAAGACGCCACCGACCTCGATCTCGCGATCACGACAGCGATCATCGAGGGCGCGCAGCGCCTCGTCGTGGTGGGCGGCGATCGGGGACGTTTCGACCATGTGCTCGCCAACGCCGTGCTGCTGGCGTCGCCGCGCTACGCAGGGGTCGAGATCGACGCGATCTTCGGCGCGGCAACGCTGCATGTCGTTCGAGCCCGTCGCGAGCTCACGGGCACGACCGACGAGTTCATCAGCCTGCTCGCGCTCGGCGGACCGGCGATCGGAGTCCGCACCAGCGGCCTTCGTTGGTCGTTGAAGGGCGCGGTCCTCGAGCCCGGTTCGAGCCTCGGCGTGAGCAACCGGTTCGTGGCGACGCGGGCCGTGATCGAGGTGGCTGACGGGGTCGTGCTCGCGGTCAGGCCGGGCGAGGACGACTCGTGAGGGTGGCCCCTGGGCGGAGCCCCGTGGCTGGCTGCCCCAAGACGTGATGAGACCGGTCGCTTCCCGGGCGCGGATGCGTTCGCGTTCGTGCGCCTGTGATCCGACGAGCGGGGCGTCAGACGGCGGGCGACGGCGGGGGGGCGGTCGTCACCTGCACCACGGCGGGTTCCTCGGAAGCGTTGCGGATCGTGAGCTCGGTTCCCGCGGGCACGAGTGCGCTGTGCCATTGGCTCATGCGGGTCCGGGACTTCCCGATCTGAACCGCGACCTCGCCGGCGAGCACCGACACGATGGCGTCCGAGCCAGCGTCGGAGATCGGGCCGAGCCCCTGAGACCCCTGCAGGCAGATCAGCTGGCTCCAGATGCGCTCGGTCTCGAACAGCACCTCGGTGCGCGCGTCGTCGTCGTCGAACCAGACGAGGTCTCGCATGTCTCGCGGCTTCATCGACGCTCAGCCTACGGGCAGTGCCGATACACTGCCCGGCAACGCCGGGGAGGGCCTCCGAGCACATCCGCACAAGGAGAGAGGCGAGCGTGACCACGTACAGCTACTCGAGCGAGTCTCCCGTCGACGTCAAGGCCGGGCTGCTGATCGTGCCCGTGTTCGAGGGGCCGAAGCCGGGGCCGGGGGTTCGGGAGACCGGACTTGCGAGAGCGTACGCGGACGCCAAGCTCTCCGGGAAGAAGAACGAGACGTTGCTCGTCACGCGCCGTGACCGCGACCGCTTCGCGGCAGGCGCCGTGCTGCTCGTGGGCGTCGGGCCGAAGGAAGACTTCACCCTCAGCGGTATGCGCCGAGCGCTCGGCCGCGTTGCCGGCACGGCGCGCAGATTCGGCACCGCCGCGACGACGTTCCCACAGGCGTTCGGTGCCCGGCAGGCCACCGAGATGGTGCCGGCTGCGGCCGAGGGCCTCGGACTCGGGGCATACCGTTTCGACCGCTACCGCACGAAGCGTGACGAGGCGGCGGGACTGAAGCGTGTGGTCGTGCTGGGGAACCCGAAGTGGGAGGCCCGCGGGCTCTCGGCGGCCGTCAAACGGGTCGCGATCGTCGTCGACGCCGTGTACTGGGCGCGCGACCTCGTGAACACGCCGGCCGGCGACATGCCGCCCGCCGAGATCGCGCGCGAGGCCCAGCGCATGGCGCGCTCGGTCGGCCTCACGTGCAAGGTCTGGAACGAGTTCCAGCTCGAGAAGGGCGGGTTCGGCGGCATCCTCGGGGTCGGCAGGGGAAGCGTGAACCCCCCTCGATTGATCGAGCTGAGCTACACCGGCGCCGGTCGCGCGACGCCGATCGCGCTGAGCGGCAAGGGCATCGCGTTCGACTCCGGCGGTCTCTCGATCAAGGACGCCAAGGGCATGGAGTCGATGAAGGACGACATGGGTGGCGCTGCGTCGATCCTCGCCACGATGAAGGCGATCGCGCGCCTGAAACCGAAGATCAACGTGATCGCCGCGATCCCGTGCAGCGAGAACATGCCGAGCGGCTCGGCTCAGAAGCCGGGTGACGTGATCACGCACAGGGGTGGCACGACCTCTGAGGTGCTGAACACCGATGCGGAGGGACGACTCGTGCTCGCAGATGCGCTGGCCTTCTTGAACGAGCGCAAGCCGGAGCTGATCGTCGACACCGCGACGCTCACCGGGGCGTGCGTCGTCGCGCTCGGAGGCTCGATCGCGGGGGCGATCGGCAACGACGATGCCCTGATCGAAGAACTGATCGCGGCGGGCGACTCGACGGGAGAGCCGATCTGGCAGCTTCCGCTGTACCCCGACTACCGGCCGATGATCGATTCGGCCGTGGCCGACATCAAGAACGTGGGTGAGCGATGGGGCGGTGCGATCACCGCCGCATGGTTCCTCGCCGAGTTCGTCGGCGACACGCCCTGGTGCCACATCGACATCGCGGGCCCCGCGTTCAGCGACAAGGGCACCGACCTGAGTCCGCGTGGGGCCACGGGCGCGCCGATCCGTGCGCTCATCAAGTTCCTGCTCGACAGGGCCGCCGCCTAGGACGAGCGTGTGGCCGACCCTACGCCACCTGAGTCCCGCAGCGGATCGGCCCTCGGCATCTTCGCGCACCCCGACGACGCCGAGATCGCGGCGGGTGGCACCATGGCGAACTGGGTCGCGGCCGGGCGCGACGTGCACCTGCTGGTCCTCACCAACGGCGATCGAGGCTCGCAGGACCCTGCGCTCGATCGCACGGAGCTTGCGCGCATCCGCGCTCGGGAGACCGACGAGGCCGGTGCCGTGCTCGGCCTTGCGAGCATCTGCATCCTCGACGTACACGACGGCGACCTCGAGAACACGGTCGAGTTGCGTGAGCGGGTCGTGCGTCGCATCCGGGAGGTGCGAGCATCGACCGTCTTCTCGCTCGATCCCACGGCGGTCTTCTTCCAGAACAGCTACTACAACCACTCCGACCACCGCACCGCGGGGTGGGTGGCCCTCGACTCAGCGTTCCCGGGGTCGGGGAACCCGCACTTCTTCCCCGAGCATCTCGGAGAAGGACTCGGCGTGCAGGAGGTCGACGACGTCTGGCTGGGGTGGACGAACGAGCCTAATCACACCGAGGACGTCACCGCCACATGGCAGACGAAGATCGACGCGCTCGCCAAGCACGCGAGCCAGTTGACGGAGGGGATCCGCTTCTTCGAGACGTTCCTGCTCGAAGAAGCGGGGGAAGCCGGGAAGAAGATCGGCGTCGAGCGCGCGGAGGAGTTCCGCCGTCTCGACCTCGCTGACTGATCCTCACCACCCGCCTCGGTGCACCTGCTCCCCGAACGGACGCCGCAGGCGCTTCGACCCTGAACCGCTCGGACGTTCGTCGTCGGCTCGGAACCCGAAGCCCATGATGCCGATGGGCCGCAGTCCTTCCGGGACATCGAAACGGATCAGCAGATCGTGCTCTCCATGGTCGATCCCGAAGAACCAGGCGCCCAACCCCTCGTCGACCGCGGCGAGCAGCATCAGCATCGCCGCCATCCCCGCATCGATCTCCCAGAACTTCACCGGCCACCGCTCAGGATCGTCGAGGCCGAAGGCGATCTTGTCCGGCTCGGAGTACCTCGCCAGGTAGTGAGCTGGATCGGGGATCGGGAGCACGAGCACCGTCGGTCCTGCGGCGATGTCGTCGAGATCCCAGCCGGATTCAGGGTGTCGCGTGATCTGCCAGAAAGCCGCGATGTCGTCGGGCCGGTCGAGCACGAGGAAGTCCACCCCTTGCGCGAACCCGGCAGAGGGTCCCCGCCTGCCGACGTCCAATATGCGGTCCATCTTCTCTCGTGGCACGGGCCGTTGATCGAACCGACGCACCATGCGACGACCGTGCACGACGTCGATGAACTCCATGGCCCGCGAGCCTAGTCGCCGTCGCCCTACCATGAGATGCGTGTCGGATCAGGGTCGCCGCGTAAGCTCGCACTCGATGGCGAACTCGCACTTCGGCGAGATCGGTGACGTCTGGAAGCACCTCGTGGTCGGGGAGGTGCTCGATCGCGTGCGGCCAACGAGATATTGGGAGACGCACGCGGGCTCGGGCACCTACGTACTCGATCGGTCGTGGGAGCGCGAGTACGGCATCTATGCCCTCCTGCGTGAGGCGCCTCGGGCGCCGGCGATCGAAGCCTCGCGCTACTTGTGGCTCGTCCGCACCTTGCCGCCCGGCGACGACGGTCAACCTCGCTACCCAGGGTCGGCGCGGCTGGCGATGGAGGTGCTCGGCGACGCGTCGACCTACCTGCTCTGCGACCTCGACCCCACGAGCGTCGCCGACCTCGCACGGTCGGCGCGCGAACTGGACCTCGTCGATCTCGTCCGGGTGCAGCGAGCGGACGGACTCGCGACGATCTGGGACAGCGCTCAGGATCTCTCGCCCGAGTCGACCTCTTCCACGATGGTGCTGATCGATCCGTTCGATGAAACCGAGCGTTCCGCCGAGGGGATGGATGCGCTCGAACTGTTCGCGGGACTGGCCGCCGCCGGCTTCCCGACGATGCTGTGGCACGGGTACGACGACGCAGCCGACCGCGATGCGATCAGGCTGCGCGGCACCCTCGAGGGCTTGCCGACCCAAACGCTCGACATCGAGACCTCGTTCCTGCGTGGGGAGTCCACGCTGAATCCGGGAGTGGGCGGGTGCGGTGTCTTCCTGGCGAATGCCTCGAGTGGGACCGTCGAACACCTCGAGCGGCTCGGTCGTCAGCTCGCCGCCTGCTACGACGAGGCGCTGATGCCAGACGGCACCTCGGGCGCCCTGCGCTTCGCCCTCACCGACCTCGGTTGACGGGCTCAGGACGGCTTGGTGGCAGTCGCGATGATGACCTCACGGAAGTCGTTCAGCGGGTCGGGGTACAGCTCTGTGAACGTCGCCCGCGCCCGCTCTCGCAGCGACGCCCACCCCGACTCGCCGAGCATGTCGCGCACGAACCGTCCGATCGCCCAGATCTGGAGCCCGTCGAGGTACTCGTCGAGTGGATAGGTCCACTGGTACTTGAAGACCTCCGTGCGGACGTGGCGGAAGCCGGCATCGATGAGCGCTTCCTCGAACGCTGTCCGGGAACGGAACCGTTCGTGCCACGGTGCTGCTTCGGCGTAGGCCGGGGCCAGCATCTCGCGAGGCACGACGCTCTCGATCAACTCACGCCAGGTCTGTTGGTAGGCATCGACCCCGTCGGCCCACGACGAAAAGGCGATGCGACCCCCGCCTCGCAGCACGCGCGTGATGTCGAACAGCGCGGTTTCGACCTTGTTGAAGTGAGCGATCACGAATGAACCGATCACGGCGTCGAACCGCCCGGGACCGAAGGGCAGATCGATCGCCTGCGCAGCGACGACCGGCACCTTGGGGCGCTCGCGCCGGGCGACCCGGAGCATCCCGACCGATTCGTCGATGCCCGTGACGGCCGCTCCCGAGTCGGACGCCACCTGCGCGACGACGCCCGTCCCGGTGCCGACGTCGAGCACCCGCGCGTTCTCGGCGAACGCCGCCATGTCGATCAGGTCCCGGGCCACCTCCTCGAACCTCGACGCGTGCACACGCTCGTAGGTCTCGGCAACATCGTCGTAGGTGCGCCAGTCGCTCATGAGGTGGAAGCCTACCGGCCGTCGAGGTGAACGCAGGGCTGAAGCGCTCGGCGCGCTCACGGCGGCGTGCGCCGTCCCGGTAGGCTTCACGCCGTATGCGAGGAGTCACTCGGTGACCGGCGCAGCCGGCTACATGGCGCTCGTGCTGGCCGAGGCGGTGGCCGGGTCTCTGGCGTTCCTGTGGTTCTCCCCGTTGTGGAACGAGGTCAAGCGGGGGTTCTTCACGCTCACGGCGGCGATCCTGCTCGTGCTCGCCCTGGGGGCCTGGCTTTCCGCGCGGGCTGCCGAGGTTCCCGGGGACGCCGCCGGACGCTGGTCCGCAACGCTCACGCTTGCGACCACGGGCGCGATCGGGCTCTCGTTCCTGCTGATGCTGCTGAAGCGGCACCTGCCTGCCCGCATGATGGGCATCGCCAGCGTCGTCGTCTCGATCGCGACCCTCGTCGCGATGGCGGGCACGGGGCGGCAGACGTTCCCGGTCTCCCTCTTCCAGCTGGTCGCCGGAGCGGCCTTCCTCGGCTCGATCACCGACGGGCTTCTGCTGGGGCATTGGTACCTCACCGATCGCGGACTGGCCCGCGGCCCGATCGACCGGCTCACGAGCACGATGCTGGTTGCCGTGGTGTTCGAGGCCGTGGCGATCGTGTCGAGTGGGTTCAGCGGCGTCGAGACGGCCGCCTCCTTGAACCCGCTCCTCACGGCTGGCGCGCTCGCGCCCTGGATCGCCCTGGGCATGGTGACGGCGACCGGCTTGATCGCGCTGCTGACCAGGGCGGCGCTCAAGGGTGAGCGGGCCTCTGCCGTGCAATCCGCCACCGGGTTCTACTACCTCGCCGTCGTCACCGCCTTCACGGCCGAGGTCGCCGTGAAGACCCGGTTCCTGGTGTAGACGGTGCAGGTCGTGGTGATGGTCCTGGGCACGGTCGGTGAGTTCGCGGGCTGGTGGCTCGTCTCGACCGGCCGCGTCGATGTCTGGAAGCTCATGCCGATCGTGCTGGGTGCCATGGGTGTCGCCGCGGTATGGGTTCGCCCGCCCACGGCCGCGACGGAGGTCGACGCGTCGACCGCGCTGGCAGTCGGACTCGGCGCCGGGCTCGCCCTCTACGTCGCAACACGCGCATTCGTGTGGGCTGCCGCACGCTGGGCGCCGTTCCGCCGCGATGTGCTCGACCAATACGGACAGGCGGGTGAGATCACGCTCGGGACATCGCTCGTGCTGAGCCTGGCGATCATGGTGCCGGCGGAGGAGTTGTTCTGGCGAGGGCTCTTCCCGGAGCGGCTCGTCGATGCAGCCGGCGCTGTCGGGGCTGCAGCGATCGCGTGGTTCGCGTACGTGGGCGTGAACCTCGCGAGCCGGAGTCTGCCGATCGTCGCGGGCGCGATCGTCGGAGGTGCCCTGTGGGCGGGCCTCGCATGGTGGTCGGGCGGTGTGCTCGCGAGCCTGGGGAGCCATATCCTGTGGACCGGACTGATGCTCGCGCTCCCGCCGGGGGCCGGGCGCCCGGCGATCGAAAGGGGACCCTCGACGTGAGCTTCCTGTCGACTGCGGTGCAACAGGTGCTCGAAGAGGCGCCGTTCTGTGCCGTGGCCACGTCGACCCCCGGAGGTCCGCACTGCACGCCACTGGTGTTCGCCTACTCGGGGAGCCGCGTGTGGCTCACGACCTCACGCGGTTCAGTCAAGGCGCGAGCCTGGAAGGTCGACCCGGGCGTGGCGGGACTGGTGCGCCGCGGGGAGCTGGCCGTGACCTTCACGGGCACCGTGAAGACGTACGACGCCCTTGACCGGAACTCCTGGGGTGCGGCCGTCGCAGGAGCGACCTCGATCGCCCGCGCCACGGCACGATTCAGCAAGAAGAACGCGAAGTTCTTCGCCGGGTACGCGATCGACGCACGGCAAGTGCCGCTCGCCTGGACCCCACCAGGTCGCGTCTTCGTGGGTATCGATCTCGAACGCACTGCCCTGCTCGACGAGGACGGCGTGCAGGAAGGCCGCGGCCGCTGGGGAGGCGAAGCCCTCGGACGCTCGACGTTCCGCCAAGTGAAGCAGGGTCCGGACCCGCTCGGCCCGCTGCCGGCCGATGTGGCGACCACCCTCGGGCGAAGCGGCGAGGGTGCACTCACCGTTGCGGGCGCGCGCGGGCCGGTCGTTCTGCCGGTGCGCTGGCTCGCGGAGCCTTCAGCGTTGTACGTCGCCCTTCCCGCCGAGACCCTTGCGCTGGCAGGCGCCGGTCCCGACGCACATGTTGCGCTGACCGTCGACGAGTCGAGCGAATGGCGCGCTCGCGACATGGCCGGCGCGATGGTGCAGGGTTCAGCATCGTTCCACGTGCTCGACGCCCTGGGGTCTGGAGCCAAGACTGCCCGATCGATCGCGACCGCGCTGCATCCAGGAGCGGGGGCTCTCGCGCGCATCACGCCCGAGCGCCTTGTCTGGTGGAAGGGCTGGACGAGCGGCAGCGCGTCGGCGGCATGACGACCGTCGAGTTTTCGGTCGAGGTCGACGCGCCGCCCGAGACCGTGTGGGCGATCGCGAGCGACCCCCGCAACCTTCCGCAGTGGGACAAACATGTCATGCATGTCGATCTGCCTGAAGACGGAGTTCGTCTGGGAGCCCGCTACGACGTCGTGATGGGACTGATGGGGGTACAAACCACCGTTCACGCCACCGTGCTGGAGTGGGAGCCGCCATGGCGTTCCAGCGTGCGGCTCGAGGGGCTCTTGGAAGCGACGGTCACCACGACGGTCGGCACGCTCCCGTTCGAACGGAGCATGCTGCGCCATGAGGTGACCTACCGCTTCCGCGGGCCGCTCGGTGGGTTCGGAGCGGCAGGCCTCAACGCGATGGGGGGAGCGCAGTATGCGCTGCGCCACGGCGTGCTGGCGCAGAAGCGGGAGATCGAGGACCGGGTGAGCGGATGAGGCTCGGCTCCGTGCTCAAAGGGGGGGCGCTCGCGGCGGCGTCGGCCGGCGTCGGCTACTTCGCTCTCGGCAGCGATGTCGGCCGCAAGGCCGATGCCGACCTCTTCGAGGCCATGAACGGTCGCCACGGACCCGCGGCGGACCGTGCGTTCGATGCCATCACGGAGCTCGGATCGATCTACGCGGCCGGGGCCGCGGCGGGCATGCTGGCGGCGCTCGGGCGTCCGCGTCACGCTGCCCGCGCGTTCGCCGCCGCGGGTACCACCTGGGTGCTGGGGCAAGAGGTGAAGAAGCTCGTCGATCGTCCGAGGCCATACGATGCCGATCCGGAGGGCATCAGGGCGATGATCGCTCCCCCGAGGGGAACGTCGTGGCCGAGCAGCCACCCGGCGGTGCTGAGCACGTTCACCACCGTCGCGGCCCGTGAGCTGCGTGCCGGGCCCACCGCCCGAGCCGGTCTCAACGCACTCAGCCTGGCGGTGGCCGCCTCTCGCGTGTACCTCCGAGTGCACTACCCGAGCGACGTCGTCAGCGGCATGTTGATGGGCCGAGCGATCGCGGCGGTGTGGCCCCGAGGCCGCGGCTGACGGCGCGCTCGCCGTTACACTCGGACGCAGTGCTGCACATCCTTGCTCAGGTCGGCTGGCCCGTCCTCGACCGGTTCCGTCTCGGGGATTCGTTCGCGATCTCGCCCCATGGCATCTTCATCGCGTTCGGCTTCATGACTGGCGCCTGGCTCTTGGGACGCATCGCTCCCCGCTGGGGGGTCTCCCATGACGACGCGCAGGGCGTGGTCTTCTGGTCGCTGATCGGGGCCATCGTCGGCGCTCGCGTCTTCTACGTGATCGGCCACTTCTCGGAATTCGACTCGTTCGTCGACATGCTCAAGATCTGGGAAGGCGGCATCTCGCTGCTGGGGGGCATCGCGGGGGCCGTCATCGTCAACGCGCCACGCGTACGACGTCAGGGGTACCGGTTCTTCCAGGTGGCAGACCCGGTCGCGCCTTCGCTGGCGCTCGGCATCGTGATCGGGCGCATCGGCGACCTGATCATCGCCGATCATCTCGGCAAGCCGACGAGCTGGCTGCTCGCCTGGACCTATCGGGGCGGCACGATCGCGCCGCCGTTCTCGTGTCAGGACGAGTTCTGCCAGGCATCGCTCCAGGGCGGGCACCTGGAGACGATCAACCGCGAGGGCGCGCGGCTGCTCGACGAGGCAGGGCGCGTGATCGCCCAAGGGGTGGGTGTGCACCAGACCGCCCTCTACGACATGGTGAGCGCCGCCGCGCTGTTCGGACTGCTCTTCTACGTGATGATGAGCAAGCCTCGCCGCGAAGGCGTGCTCACCCTCACGTTCGGGCTCTGGTACGGCGTCTCGCGCGTCATCGAGGACTCCCTGCGCATCGACAAGGAGTTCTTCGGCCTGACCGGAAGCCAATGGACCGCGGCGACGGTCGCGACGATCTGTGCCGCGTTGCTCGTCTGGTTCGCGATGCGACCCGACCCCGACGCACCGAGCGGCGGCGGGCCGGCTCGACCATCCGATCCATCGTCCGCGGAATCCGAGCCGGCGACCGTACGGTCGGGGCCCGGCCGCGCGGCGGAGCCGACGTCGTGAACGCTGCGACGCTCGACGGCGCGCCGACGCTTCGCATCGTTCTGATGCCCGGCGCCTACACGGTGTGTCGGTTCCCGGCGGACGAGCCTGTGCCGTCATGGGTCGCAGGCCCCTTCACATCGGTGACGCGTACGGGCAACGAACTGTCGATCGTCTGTCGGGCTGAGCGAGTGCCCGCAGAGATCCCGGGCCAGGACGGGTGGCGGTGCCTGGTCCTCGACGACACCTTCGACCTGTCGCTCGTTGGCGTCTTGCATTCGGTCACTCAGCCGCTCGCCGCGGCGGGGGTGGCGGTGTTCACGATCGCGACCTACGACACCGACTACGTGCTGGTGCGACGCGTCGACGAAGCCGTCGCAGCGCTCCGTGCTGCGGGTCACGAGGTCGCCGGAGATCTCGACGACGATCCGGAAGGCGACTAGCTCGTCATCAGGGTCAGCGGTTTTCCGACCTTGGACTTCGTGGCTCGAGCCATCGCCGTCGCGGCGTGCCGCAGGGCTTCGGCTGCTGGCGAATCGGGGTGCGAGACCACGATCGGTGTCCCGGTGTCGCCACCTTCGCGCATCGCCGGCATCAAGGGCACTTGAGCCATGAGCGGAACTCCCAGATGTTCGGCTGCCTCCAGTCCGCCTCCGTCGCCGAAGATCGACTCGCGTTCCCCGCAATGAGGACATTCGAACCAGCTCATGTTCTCGACCACGCCGACGGGGCGTAGGTTCGTACGCTCTGCCATGCGCCCGGCTCGTTCGGCGACCGTGCGAGCGGCTTCCTGGGGAGTGGTCACGACGAGCATCGAAGCCCCGGGCAGGAACGATGCGAGCGAGATCGAGACGTCACCGGTGCCGGGCGGCAGGTCGCACAGCAGGAAGTCGAGATCACCCCAGTACACGTCGCCCAAGAACTGCTCGATCGCCTTGTGCAACATCGGACCGCGCCAGATCACGGGCGTGTCCTCCGGCACGAAGAAACCCATCGAGATGACCTTCACGCCATAGCCCTCGAGCGGCATGATCATGTTGTCGAAACCGACGGGCTTTCCCGAGACTCCCAACATGCGGGGCACGCTGAAGCCCCAGACGTCGGCGTCCAACACACCGACCTTCTTCCCCTCGGCCGCGAGCGCCGCGGCGAGATTGACAGTGACCGACGATTTGCCGACTCCGCCCTTGCCGGAGGCCACCGCGATCACCGAGGTCGAGGGCGGGAACTGGATCTTCTGTTGCGGGGTCGCCGCGCCCCCTCGTAGCGTCGAAACCAGTCCCTGCCGCTGCTCCTCGCTCATCGGTGTGAGGCGGACGCCGACGTGCTCGACGCCTTCGAGCGGCTGCACGGCGGCGGTCACATCCTGTGTGATGCGGTCCTTCAGCGGACACCCTTCGATCGTGAGGAGCACGTGGACCTCGACGCGCCCTCCGTCGATCGCGATCGACTGCAACATGCCGATGTCTTCGATCGGGCGCCCGATCTCGGGGTCCATCACGGCCCGGAGCGCTTGTCGCACCTGCTCTTCGGTGATCACGACCGTCCCTTTCGCTCTAAGCTTGATTCGCACGGTGTCGACCGTGGAAACCCATGATACGTCCGAGGTGCGCGAGTGGCTGAGCCGTCACCGATCGAGGTCCACAAGGCGCTGGCCGATGACACGCGGTATCGCCTGTTCCGCTACCTGCGGCTGTCCGGCCGGCCGGTCTCGGTGCGGGAGCTGTCAGCGCGTCTGGGACTGCACGTGAACACCCTGCGCCCGCACCTTCGCCGGCTCGAGGACGCAGGCCTCGTTTCGAGCGAGGCGCAACGCGGATCGACCTCGGTCGGACGGCCCCAGACGGTGTATTCGGCCGTCGACCGCGAGGAACGGGAAGGCCGCGACTACCGACTGTTCGCCGACATCGTGGCCGGGCTCGTGTCCGGTGCGCGTCAGCGCGACCGCGCGATCGCGACCGCCCGTGAGTGGGGCGCCTACCTCATGGGCCGGTCCGCGCCGAGGCCCGACGCCAGGATCTCGAGCGGTCCGAACCTGGCGGTGTTGCAGGAAGCCCTCGCCGAGGCCGGCTTCGAGCCGCGGTTCCGCCGGCGCGGACGTGCCCGGGTCGACATCACGCTGCGAGATTGTCCGTTCCGCGACCTCATCGAGGAGCACCGCGATCTCGTCTGCTCGCTGCACCGCGGACTGATCGAGGGCATGCTGGCGAGCTCGAGGCCGCCGATGCGTCTCGCGGCCCTCGAGCCGCTCGTCGATCGAACCTCGGTCTGCCGGCTGTCGGCCGTTCCCGGCTGAGCACCAGTCCCATGCGTACGCATCGACCCAGGCGAACCACGTACTCAGACTGAAGTCTGGGCTTCGCCCGTCCGATGCAGAGGGGGAGCACCCCGGGGGCGACGACGGTTCGCCCGAATCGACACGCATCCGCGTCGGAGGAATCAGGGTTATGGAACAGACGGCCACGACGTCGTCGGACGGCACACCGATCGTTCCGGAGTTCAACGGATGGCTCGAGCAGCTCGTTGAGGGCGAGGGCTCGGATCTGCACGTCAAGGTCGGATCGGCGCCGATGATCCGTCTCCCGAAGGGCCTCCATCGGCTCGAGCGCGATCCGCTCACGGGCATCGAGTGTGAGGCGATCGCCGAGGGCATCATCCCCGAGGATCGGAAAGCACGGTTCGTCGAGAACGGCGAGATCGACTTCGCGTACTCGATACCCCACGTCGGCCGGTTCCGCGTGAACGTGTTCCGCCAGCGTGGCTCGGTGAGCATGGTCCTGCGGAAGCTGCGTTTCGGCGGCCCCTCGTTCGAGGAGGTCGGCCTGCCCGATGCCGTGAGGAAGATCGCCGAGGAACACCGCGGCCTGGTGCTCGTGACCGGGCCCACCGGATCAGGGAAGACGACGACCCTCGCCGCGATGATCGACTACATCAACAAGACGAAGCCCGTGCACATCGTGACGATCGAGGATCCGATCGAGGTGCTGCACAGGGATGAGATCTCTTCGATCAACCAGCGAGAAGTCGGCAACGACACGCAGGACTTCCTCGTGGCGCTGCGGGCTGCCCTCCGGCAGGATCCGGACGTGATCCTGATCGGCGAGATGCGTGACACCGAGACGGTTCGCGCGGCGATCGCGGCGGCCGAGACCGGCCACCTCGTGCTGTCGACCCTCCACACCGTCGATGCCACCGAGACCGTGAACCGTGTGATCGATTTCTTCCCCCCGTACCAGCAGAAGCAGGTGCGGCTCGCGCTCGCGGGCACGCTGCGCGGGATCATCTGTCAGCGACTCGTCCCGACCGTAGACGGCGGGCGCACCCCCGGCCTCGAGATCCTCATCAACACTGGCCGCGTGGCCGAGCGCATCGCCGACCCCGACAAGACCCACGAGATCAAGGACGTGATCCAGGATGGTTCGTTCTACGGCATGATCACGTTCGACCAGTGCCTCCTGAAGCTGGTGCAGGAAGGCACCGTCACCGTCGAGGATGCGTTCCAGGCCGTGTCGAACCGCCACGATTTCGAGCTTGCGATGCAGCAGGCGGGCATGCCACTGCCCGTCTGAGCCGAGTGGTCACCCGGCGGCCGAGGTCGTCGTTCGCCGGCGTGCGATCATCGTGCCCACTCCCACGGTCCATCCGACCAGGAGTCCGATCGTCCCCGGGGCGAGCCAGTCGTTCCCCCCTCCCGGTCCGCTCGTCGACCGCGTGATCGGATGCTCGGCTCGCGCCATCTCGCTCGCCTGGGTCTCGCCTACGAGGATGACTCCGGTCATGCCGGGGTGCAGGGTGCAGGCGAACGGGTAGATGCCTTCATCCTGGAACGAGGTCGAGAATCGCTCCCCGCGCTCGATGTCTTCGTGGCGTCCCCATCCCGAGCCGATCACGTTGTGCGCGTACTGGTCGCGGTTGACGAACGTGATGGTGTCGCCGGGGTTCACCTGCAGCGTCGCCGGTCGGAAGCATGCTTCCGACAGCTCGATCACGCCCCCGTCGCCCTCGCCAGGACTGCAGTGGCCACCACCACCGCCGCCGGCGTGGGCCGCCGCCGCTGCAGCGGTGATGCCGATCATCGCGAGCACCGCGATCGTCGTGAATCTGCGCCTACCGGTCATCGTCATGCCCTCCCGTTCGTGTCGGAACGCCGACTCCCACTTCGCATACACCGGCGCGGGGGTCGCGGTTCCCTCCTCAGCCGAGGTCGATGAGCGGCTGCACGGTCTCCGCGAGACGGATGGCGGCCCGCTTCCCGAGGAGGGATTCGAGCCGGAACGTGAAGCCGGCCTCCTCCCAGATCACGACGTTCCCGTTCACGAGGTGGCGCTGCACCGTGCTTCCCGAGACGAGCTGCAGCTCGTGCGTGCCCGTGGTCCAGAACGCGTCCCGCCCGTTCACGAACACGATGCCGAACCGGTTGGTCTCTGCCGACAGCAGTTTGGAGGCGACCTGCCAAGGCCCCTCGAACTGCATGAGCACTGCGCCCACGCCCGTGCCGGGGATCTCCGTGAGCTCGGCCGTGGGACGCCACGCGGTCACGACGCGGGTGGCCGTGGCGTTGGACTCCGGGTCCACCTGCGCGGTGTCGATCCAGGCACGAGCCGGAGGACCGAGCGCGGCGGGGAGGGCCGCCGGGAACCCCGCGATGACGTCGGCGTCGCTCACATCGATCTCGCGACCGAGATCGCCGGGCTTCGCTACGTGTGGAGGCAGCGAGGTCGGGCGCCCCGGCAGCACCTCGACGCCCACGGCGCCGAGCTCGATCACCAGGCGGGTTGCCAGGGCGGCGCCGGCGAGCGCCAGCAGCGCCGCCGCGATCAGGAGCAAGGTTCGCCGCCGGCTGGGCAGCGAGAGCCGCGGCGCGATGAGCGTCGGCGCCCCTCGCTCGTCGCGGATCGTGGCGCTCACCGCGCCCGCCAGGTCGGGTGTGGGGGGCCACGAGATCAGGTCGCCGAGCTCTGTGAGGCGTTCGCCGATCTGCTCGTCGGTCAGTCCGCTCGTCCTCTCCGTCATCGCTCATCCACCTCCGCGAACGACGCGCTGTTCGGCACCTCGGCGCGCAGTCGCGCGAGGGCGCGAGACAGGCGTGATTTCACCGTGCCCGGACGCACCCCGAGCACCTCGGCGGTCTCGGCCTCGCTCAGCTCGAGCAAGTACCGAAGGGCGAGCACGTGACGGTCTCGTTCCGGCAGGCGCTCGAGGGCGAGCACGAGCGCCTCGGCCTCGGTCCGATCGAGCACGGCACCCTCGGGTGACGGCATCACCTGTCCGGGCTCGCTCGCGGCAACCCGCATCGCGAGCCCGTCGCGCCGACGAGCGGAACGACTTCGGTTGCGGGCTTCGTTCGCCACGATGCGGAGGATCCACGGCCGGAAGGGCGCGCCGGGCCGGAAGCGAGGCAGGGCGTAGTAGGCCTTCACGAACGCGTCCTGCACGGCATCCTCGGCCTCTCCTCGGTTTCGCACCACCAGCCACGCCACTCGAAAGGCGACGCCTTGATACCGCGCGACGAGGGCCTCGAACGCGCCGACATCGCCGTCGCGCGCGCGCGCGACGGCGTCAACGTCCTCCGATGGTCGTCCCTCGACGGGGCGTGGATCGTTCACGTCGTCACCCGTCATACACCGCGGACGGGCGGGAGGTTCCAGCAAGGACGCGGGCGCCGATTCGGTCGGCGCCCGCGGCGCTGCGGTGGCCTAGGCGCCCTGGTCTGACGGGCCGTTCGCCGAGGCGGCCTCCGCCACGGCCGTGAATCCCGACACGAGGCTCGCGAGTTCCATCGGGACGACGATCTTCGACGACGGTGACACACCCATCGCTTTCAGGGTTTCGAGGTACTGAAGCTTCATCGTCTTGGCGTCGGCACCCATCGCCTGCTCGTTGATCGTCTTCAATGCGAGTGCGAAGCCCTCGGCACGCAGGATCGCGGCCTGCCGCTCACCCTCGGCGGTGAGGATCGCCGACTGCTTCGAGCCCTCGGCGTTGAGGATCGCGGATTCCTTGTTGCCTTCGGCGACCGTGATCGCGGCTGCCTTCTGACCGTCGGCTTCCGTCACGACGGCGCGGCGGGTGCGTTCGGCCGACATCTGCCGGGTCATCGCCTCCTGCACGGATGCGGGCGGGATGATCTCCCGGATCTCGACGTTCGTCACCTTCACGCCCCAGCGCTCGGTGACCTCGTCGAGCTTGGCCCGAAGGATCTGGTTGATCTCGTCGCGCTTGGCGAGCACGTCGTCGAGCGGGATGTCGCCGACCACCGCACGGAGCGTGGTGGCAGCGATGTTCAGCGCCGCTCCGGCGAAGTTGCCGACTTGTACGACCGAGTCCGTCGGGTCGAGCACCTTGTAGAACATCACGAAGTCGATCGAGATAGGCGCGTTGTCCTTGGTGATCGAGTCCTGGCGGGGGATCTCGAGGTAGAACTCGCGGAGGTCGACGCTGACCCCCCTGTCGACGAACGGGATCAGCAAGACGAGACCGGGCCCCTTGGCGCTGAGCAGGCGGCCAAGCCTGAACACGACCAGCCGCTGGTATTCCGGCACGATGCGGATCGCCTTGGCCAGGAACAGTACGAACAGCAAGATCACTACGATCAACGCGATCAACGCGGCGCTGACGGTCATCGGTGTTCCCTCCCCTCATCGGCCGGCGAAGCGCCGGCCCCCTCACGCTCGATCGGTACGCCTTCGACGGACAGCGTGAGTCCGTTGAGGGCGGTGACCTGGATCCGCGCGCCCGCCGGGATCGGGGAACCGTCTTCCGAGACGGCTCGCCATTCTTCGGACGACACGCGGACGATGCCGTCGGGACTCAGCCCGGCGCCGATCGCCACGCCGGTGCGCCCGACGATCGAGTTGGCATCGGTCACCGGCTTGCGCCGAACGCGCAGCACCTTCCGGAGGACGACGGCGAAGAAGACGCCGACGAAGATCGCGGTTCCGAGGAGCACTCCCGGCGACACCGCGACGCCGCCCGCGCGGTCGTACAGGAACCACCCACCGAAGAGCAGGCACACCGTGCCCGCGATGCCGAAGAATCCGAAACCTGGCGCGTTGAGCTCGATGATCAAGAGCACGGCCGCGGCTACGAGCAACAGGATGCCGATCAGTTGCACGGGCAGCACGCCGAAGGACACGATCGCGAGGATGAGCATCACGGTGCCGATCGTGCCCGAGAAGATGTGGCCCGGCACGAGCAGTTCGAGCACGATCAACGCGATGCCGAGCCAGAAGAAGATGAACGCCAAGGTCGGGTCGAGGAGGGTGTGCAGGAAGCCGACGAACCCACCCATCGAGCGGTCCACGATCGGAGCTCCGGCCGTCGCGAGGGGGATCTCGTCGCCACTGCCGAGGGTGACGGTCTCGCCGTCGGCATCGTCGAGCAACGCTTGGGTGCTCGGAGCGATCTGGTCGATCACTCCGTCTTCGAGCGCCTGCTCAGCGCTGATGCTCACAGCATCGGTCACGAACGACTCGGCGACGTCTGCGTTGCGGTCGTGTTCCTCGGCGATCGCGCGCATCGACGCTGCGGCGTCGTTCACTGCCTTCTCGGAGCCGACGGCGCCATCGATGCCGACCGGGGTCGCCGCTCCGACGTTGGTGCCCGGGGCCATCGCCGCGATGTCGCACGACAGCAACACGAACGACCCGGCTGAGGCGGCGCGTGCGCCCGAGGGCGCGACGTAGCAGAGCACCGGCACCTCTGCGTTCAAGATCGCCTGTGTGATCTCTCGTGTCGAGGACACCAGTCCGCCGGGCGTGTCGATCTCGATGAGCGCTGCCGCCGACCCAGTGTCGGTGGCGTCCGCGATGCCGTTCGCGAGGTAGTCGGCCATGAACGGGTCGACGACCCCGTCGAGCCGTAGCCGCAGGATCGACCCGTCGGCGGAGGACTGCGCGACCGCCGGCGAGAACATGAGGGTGGAGAGACCGACAACCACGAGGGCCAGGGCTGTCGTCAGCCGAGCCGCTGGACCCAACCATGTCGTCGTCATCTCCGTGTCACTGATTCGCCACATGTTGCGGTTCGGTTCTCCTTCGCGGAACGTGGAACCGAGCCTAGTCGTCGGGCGAACCCGATACAGGCGAGCAGGCGCGGAGTACGATGGGAAACGTTCCCCGGACGGGACCGTGCCGGCGGCAAGCCGTGATCGTCCGAGGCTCCGTATACCGGAAGGAAACCGGGTGCAAGCTCGCAACGATGGTCCGCTCCTCCCGAAAGAGGAACAACAGTTGATGGAAGGGCTCCTTGCCGGGAACGACGAGGCGGTTCGCGCGCTCTACGCGCGCTATGGCCGCCTGATCTACTCGCTCGGATACCGCCTGCTGGGGACCAGGGAAGCGGCGGAAGAGCTCACGCAGGACGTCTTCCTCACTGCGTGGCGCAAAGCCGCGCGTTTCGATCCCACCAGGGGCCGCTTGTCGACCTGGTTGATGACGATCGGCCACAACCTCGCGGTCGATCGGCTGCGACGGGAAACGGGCGTTTCCCGTCCGACGCTCGTGCTCGTCGACGAGGTGCCGGATGCTCCCGGGCTCGACGAGGAGGCCGTTCTCATCGAGCGGGACGCTGCGGTCCGGGCGCTCTCTTCGCTCACCGACGCCGAGCGGCGCCTGGTCGCGCGGTCGTACTTCCGCGGAATGACCGCTCGCGAGATCGCCGAGACCGACGGTATCCCGCTGGGCACGGTCAAGACAAGGCTGCGATCCGCGATGATCAAGGTACGGAAGGCGAACGAGGGCAAGGGACTGGTGTGAACTGCGCAACCGTGCGGGAGGGCTTGGCGGAGCACGCGCTCGGAGCGTTGCTCGCCCGTGACGCCGCGACCGTCGATCGCCATCTCGCCTGGTGCGCGGCGTGCCGGAAGGAAGCCGGCGAGCTGGCTCGCGCGTCGGCGACCCTCGCGTTCGCCCTAGCGCCCGAGGAACCTCCCGCGGATCTCGGCGACAGGGTGCTGGAGGTCGTGCAGGATGCGGTGGCGCGGCGCGACCGACGACCGCAGTCGAGTCCTCGCCGGAGCCGTCTGATCGCCATCGCCTCGCTGGCCGCTCTGCTGGCCGTACTCGGCGCCGGGTGGGGCGCCGTGATGGCGGGCCGAGCGGCTCGGTCCGATCGAGTGGCCCGACTCGAGCAGATCCGCTCGGAGAGCGCTGTCGAGCGGTTCCGGGATCTGTTGAATTCCGCCGAGTTCGGCAACCCGGAGAACGAAGCGTTCCTCGGGACCCTCGAACCCACGACGCCGGGCGGCGGAAGCGGTAGCGCCCTGGTGCTCGTCTCGCCGTCGATCGTCGACCTGGCGCTCGTGCTCGTCGACGGCATGCCCCCTCAGATGCGAGCGGTGCTGCCGCTCGCGGTGCGCATCCGGAGCGACGACGGAGTATTGATGGTCGGTCGCATCACGAAGGATGAGTTCGACGACAGTGGGGCCGGCATCGTGATGCAGGAGTTCGCCGACCTCGACGGCTTCGATACGGTGATCGTGCGCGACGTGAACGGCGACGTGGTGATGACCGGCTCGCTGGAGACGCGCGCGGCCCTGGCAACCCCCAGCCCCTAGGGCTCCCCGCGTATCCTGCCGCCATGCGCTTCGGGCTGAGTCTGCCGCATTACGGTTTCTCGCTGCCCGCGGGCGCGCCGATCACGTTCCAGGCCGTAGCGGACTGGGCCGTGCGCGCCGAGCGGCTCGGGTTCGATTCGGTCTGGATCTCCGATCATCTCTTCTACTCGTTCGCCCGCTACGGCGCCGACCCTGCGCCGATCGCGGCCGTGGAACCCCTGACCGCGCTCTCGGGGCTCGCCACCTTGACGAGCGAGATCCGGCTGGGAACGCTCGTCCTTGGGGCACCGTTCCGGCATCCATCGATCGTGGCCAAGATGGCGACGACGATCGACGCCGTCTCGGGCGGGCGGTTCGAACTGGGGATCGGGGCGGGGTGGCTCAAGGAGGAATTCGCCGCGTTCGGCTTCCCGTATGGCTCCATGGGTGAGCGATTCGACACGCTCGAGGAGTCGCTCCAAGTGCTGCACGTGTTGCTCTCGGGCGAACGCGCTTCGTTCGAAGGCGCGACGATCACGATCCGCGACGCCGTGGCGATGCCTGCGTCGGTGCAGCCTCGCATCCCGGTATGGGTGGGAGGCAAGGGCGGGCCGCGTCTGCTGCGTCTCGCGGCTCGTCATGCCGACGGGTGGAACGCGGCCTGGCGGTGGTCGCCCGGGGTCTATGCCGAGCGGGTCCAGGCGGCGCGAGCGGCGTGCGAGGCCGAAGGACGCGACCCGGCGACGTTCAGGCTCTCCATCGGACTTTACGCATTGCTGGGCGAGACCGACGGGGCCTTTCGATCGGTGTTCGAGCGAGGGAAGGTAGCGATGCCCGGTGACGCGCTGCGAGATGAGACCCAGGAGAGCTGGCGAGCCGACACGCTGTCCGGCACACCCGAGCAGGCGATCGAGCGGATCCGCGCCTTCGAGGCGATCGGTGTGGAGGAGATCGTCGTGGCTCCGTGGGTCTTGCCCTTCTCCACGGTCGAACCGAGCATCGTCGATCTGATCGCCGAGCAGGTGCTCCCGGCGTTCCGGGACAGAGCCTGAGACCCGATGTCGCAGCCGGCCGATCCCCTCGAGGCCGCGGTCGAGGTGCTGCGGGAAGCAGCCGAGCCCCTGCATTGGACCGTGATCCAGGATCGTGCGCTCCGGCGAGGCCTGATCGATCCCTTCACGACGCCGAACGTTCGTCGCCACCTGCTCGCCGCTTTGCACCGAGGGGTGGACGATGGTGCAGTGCGAGCGGTCGGGAAGGGCGTGTACGAGATCGTCCCGCCCGTGGCCGACGCCTGAGAGCACGTGCCTGTCAGGGGGTCTTCTTCGGTGGCCGTCCTCGGCGCTTGCCGGTGGGCTTGCGCGCCGACGACTTCTTGACGCCAGACGCGCCACTCGCTGCCACGACGCCCTTGCGGCGGCCGGGCCGTGGTTTGCGCGCGCCGGCGACGAGCTCGCTGACATGGGTCGCGCAGAGGTCCTTCACGAAGTTGCCGCGCGATGCCTTGATCGTCACTGTCTCGACCGCTGGTCTGCCACATGCATCGCACACGAGGATCGTCTTCTCGGCCATGCGGATTCCCCCTTCGAACTCGGTGGTCGAACGGGGCACAGGATACGCGCAACCCCGTGGGTTCCGCCATGAGAGATGGGGCGCGGCGGCGCGTCAGGGCCGATAGGCGATGGTGGAGAATCGCTCGAGTTTCTCGAAGCGATGCTCCGCTTCGACCCAGCGAACGGTGCCGGAACGTGACCGCATCACCATCGAGTGTGTCGTCGCGCCGTCGGGCCAGTACCGCACGCCGCGGAGCAAGGAACCGTCGGTGATGCCGGTCGCGGCGAAGAACACGTCGTCTCCGCTGACCAGATCGTCGGTCGTCAGGACCTCGTCGAGGTCATAACCGTCATCGATCAGAGCCTGCCGCTCCCGGTCGTCACGGGGATACAGACGGCCCTGGATGGCGCCGCCGAGACACTTCAGGGCCGCCGCGGCGATCACGCCCTCGGGGGTGCCACCGATGCCGAACAACAGGTCGACGCCGGTGCGCGGCGCCGCCGCGGCGATCGCACCCGCGACGTCGCCGTCACTGATGAGGTAGACGCGCGCGCCCACGCTTCGAACGGCGTCGATCATCTCAGCATGTCGAGGCCGGTCGAGGATGGTCACGCTCACATCCTCCGGTTTGAGACCCTTGGCTTTGGCGACCAGACGCACGTTCTCCTCGGGGGGAGCCGTCACGTCGATCGCATGGGCCGCCTCGGCGCCTGTCGCGATCTTCTCCATGTAGACGGCAGCGCCGGGGAAGAACATCGTGCCACGCTCAGCGAGTGCGATCACGGCGACGGCGTTGGGCTGGCCCACGGCAGTGAGCCGCGTGCCATCGATGGGGTCCACGGCCACGTCGACACCCGGCCCGTCGCCGTTGCCCACCTCCTCGCCGTTGTAGAGCATCGGCGCTTCGTCCTTCTCACCTTCGCCGATCACGACGGTTCCGTGCATCGAGACCGTGTCGATCATGAGCCGCATCGCGTCGACGGCGGCGCCGTCGGCCGCGATCTTGTCGCCGCGGCCGATCCAACGGCCGGCGGCCAACGCGGCCGCCTCGGTGACTCGGGCGAGCTCCATGGCAAGGTTGCGGTCGGGGCGACTCTGGTTCACGGGTCCTCCTCAGTCAGGGGCCGTCGTGGTGGGATCAACCCTCATCCTATCGGCGGCGGTGCGAGGCCCCGCTCCGCATACCACGAGAGCGTGCGCCGGATGGTGGTCTCGATGGGCGTGTAGTCGAGTGCGAGTTCGCGTTCGGCGAGCGAACCGTCGAAGCGATGGCCATGGAGCAGCGTCCGCACCGTCTCGGGACAGATTCGCCCGTTCCGGCGGAGCAGACGCCCGGCGGCACCCCCCGCGATGCCGGCGAACGTCGCCACCGCACGTGGCGCGAACCAGGCACGGCGAGGACGTCCGGATACTCGGCGCAAGAGGGTCACGGCAGCTCGAACGTCGAACGAAGCGCCACTCACGAGGTAGCGTCGTCCGGGCACGCCCGATGCTTCGGCGAGCACGTGGGCAGCGGTGCAGTCCGTGATGTCGACGACGGACAACCACGTGTTCACCAGCACCGGGAGTCGCCCGTTGACGATGTCGAGGAGGAGTGTGGCGGAACCGCCCGTTCGCCCGGGCCCTTGCACCGAAGAGGGATTCACGCACACGACCGGCACGCCGAGTTCCTCGCCCAAGCCGAGCACCCGCCGTTCCCCGAGGAACTTCGAACGCTCGTAGTGGGAGAGGAACGAACCTCGGTGTGCGGTGTCTTCTCGCCCGATCTCGCCGATCTGTTCCCCGATCGTGCTTGCCGACGACGTGAACACCAGGCGCGCGACCCGCGCGGCTGCGGCGGCCCGGACGACCGCGGCGGCGCCCTCGACATTCGTGCGCAGCATCGGGTCGGGGTCGCGGGCGCACATGGCGTTCACGCCGGCCACGTGGAAGACGGTGCTGCAACCTCGCATGCCTTCGAGCAGCGACCCATGATCGAAGAGGTCGCCGCGCACGATGGCCGCTCCCCGTGCGGCGAGGACCTTCGCGCTTGCCTCTGACCGTGCCAAGGCTCGCACCTCGCGCCCGTCGGCGAGCAAACGGGTGAGCAGGGCGCCACCTATGAACCCGGATCCGCCGGTCAGGAACACCGGCCCGGTCATCGGTCAGCGCCCAGCGGCTGTCTCGTCGCGGCTCGACAGCACCGTGAGGAACCGCGCCAGGTACTGCACGGCCGAGACGATCGTGATCGCGGCGGCGATCGCCATGAGCCATTGGTCGAGGTACCACTCACCGATCCGGACGTCGGGCCGCCAGATCGCGACCGTGATCGCGACGAACTGGATCGTGGCCTTCCACTTCCCCCACATCGACGGCGTTACCACGATGCCGTCGGAGGCCGAGACCGCGCCCCGAAGGCCCATGATGAGTAGCTCGCGACCGACGATGACGAATGCGACCCACGCGGACACGCGATCGACTGCCACGAGCGCGAGGAGCACACCTGAGACCAACAGTTTGTCAGCGGCGGTATCGAGGAAGCTCCCGAACGTCGAGGTCTGCTTCCAGCGACGGGCGAGGCGACCGTCGAAGAAGTCGGTGGCTGCGGCACCGGCGAACAGCAAGGCGGCGGTGGGTGCGACCCATGGCGCAGGGTCACTCGCGAGCACCATGGCCATCACGACAGGGGTCAGCGCGATGCGCAGGTAGGTGATGAACGCCAGGAATGCGGCGGCTCGTGCGTTCGGAGTGCTCATGGGCTCGTTGGCGAATCGTACCGGCTCGGCCCCACCCTACGGAGCCGAGAGCAGCCTGCGCACCTGGGTGACGCCCGGGCAGGCGAGCGCGCGGCGAGCCATGCTGCGGGCATCGTCGAGGTTCGTGGAACGCACGGCGTCCTTCACGGTCGCGATCGCAGGCGCGGCCATCGAGAGCTCCCGAACGCCGAGGCCGAGGAGAAGCGCGGTCGCGTTCACATCGGCGGCGAGCTCGCCGCATACGCCGACCCATCGCCCGTGCGCCGTTGCCCCTTCGACCGTCGCCGCGATCAGTCGGAGCACGGCTGGATGCAGGGGGTCGTTCAGTCTCGCGACGTGCTCGTTGCCGCGATCGGCGGCGAGCACGTATTGCGTCAGGTCGTTCGTGCCGATCGAGAGGAAGTCGACGTGGGCAGCGAGCGTCGACGCCATGAGCGCCGCCGAGGGAACTTCGACCATGATGCCGACCTCCATCGGAGCGGCGACGGCGCTGTCGCTGCGGGCCCGGTCGAGGGCCGCGCTGGCCGCCACGAGTTCGTCGACGGTGGCGATCATGGGGAACATGACCCGAACAGGGTGATCGACGGCGACGCGCAGCAGAGCTCTGAGTTGGGCCTGCAGCACCTCGGGATGGGCGAGGCCGAGGCGGATGCCTCGGACCCCGAGGAACGGATTCTGTTCTCGAGGCTGCGCGAGCGCGGCGATCGGCTTGTCGGCCCCGGCATCGAGGGTGCGCACGAGCAGCGGGCGTCCCTCCAGAGCGATCGCGGCGGCTCTGAGCGCCGCCTCTTGTTCGTCTTCACTCGGCACGGAGTCGCGACCCATGAACAGGAACTCTGTGCGGAACAGCCCGATGCCGTCCGCGCCCGCCTCGACGGCGCCCGCGACCTCGCCGGGACTCCCGACGTTGGCTGCCACCTCGATCAGGGTGCCGTCGAGGGTCGCCGCCGGTTCGACGGCCCGGGCTCGCGCGGCGGCGAGGCCCTCCTCCCGTTCGCGACGTCCACGCTCGAATCGCTCCGCGACGTCGTCGGCCGGGTCGACGTGTACGTGCCCGGTGACACCGTCGACCGCGAGCCTCACTCCCTCTGGGATCGCGAGCAGGCGAGATCCGACGCCGACGACGGCGGGGACGCCTAGTGCCCGGGCCAGCACGGCCGCATGCGAGGTCGGCCCACCGTGCACCGTCACGATCGCCAGCGCGGTTCGGGGATCGAGGCCCACCGTCTCGGCGGGCGTGAGCTCGGCGGCGGCCACGATGCCCGGGCTGTCGAGTCGCGGGGCCGGCATCTCGATCCCCAGGATGCGGGCAAGCACCTGCGCACCGACGCTTCGAAGATCGACCGCCCGCGCCCGCATGTACGCGTCGTCGAGCTCGTCCCATGTCGCGGCAACAGTGTCGACCACGTTTCGCCAAGCAGGGGCGGCGGCCTGCCCCCGTTCGTTGATCGCCGTGCGGGCCGGCTGCAACAGCGCCTCGTCGCGCAGGAACAGCAGGTGCGCGTCGAAGATCCGGGCTTCTTCCTCACCAGCCTCGATCGCGACCCGCTCACGCTGTCCCGCGATCGCGTCGGCGGTCTCGGCCAGTGCCTCCTGGAGCGCCGCCCACTCGGACGTGGCGTCGCCGGCCGGTGCGTCGGGCACGTCGATCGGCGCCGTGTGGAACCGGCGGAGCTCGCCGACCGCCATACCGGGGGAGGCGCCGTAGCCAGCGAGGGTCGACTCGGCGCGGGCATCCACCGCCGCCGGAGAGGCGACCTCAGAGGTCGCCTCTCCATCGCCCACCGGCTCGTCGAACCGGCGTGCCGCGAGAGCCTGCAAGGCGGCGACCGCATCCCCGGCACGTGGACCCGTTGCCCGTAGCTCCACCTCATGGCCCTCGTGGACGCCGAGCGTGGCAACCGCGTTCAGGCTCGTCGCGTGCGCCGGGCCGGCGCCGGTCGTGCGGTTGCGGATCGTGACGGCGGCGTCGAAGCCGGTGGCGGTCTGAACGAACCGGGCTGCGGGCCGCGCATGCAGTCCGTGGGGCACGTCGACGGATATCACCGCGACGACGGCGTCGCCGTCGACGACCTCGGTTTCCGCGGCGCCGGGAGCGTCGAGGGCAGCACGTGCGGTTCCGAGATGGGTGGCCTTGCCCGCCAGTCCCGATCGTGCTTCCGTTGCGACCGCCTCCAGCGACATGCCCTGCTTGGCGGTAACGGCCGCTGCGACAGCGCCCTCGACGAGCGGCGCCTCGCACAGCAAGATGCCGCCGCGAAGCTCCGAGCCGAGGAGGTCGACCGCCATCTCGGCGGACAGCACCGCGCTGCCGAGATCCATCAACACGAGCACCCCGTCGTCGGACCACGCCCGCTCGATCGCTTGTATGACCCGGACGGCGTCGGTTCCGATCGGGTGCTCAGGTCCATCGGGGCCTTCGACGGCGTCGAGGCCTCCAGCGGTCTCGAGCTTGACCTCGGTGCCGCCCATCTCGCGCGCGAGCGCCGCGACTCCTTCGGCGATGTCGTAGCTATGCGAGACGATCACGATGCCGACCATCGGAAGACTCCTCAGGCCCTCGAGGCCAGGATGCCGATCAACGCGAATCCGTACGCGACGGTCGCGACCCCGAGGACGACGAGAGCGCGTTCCACCAGGCGCCGTCGTCTCTCGGACAGACCGAAGTCGAAGAGCACCGAGCGCAACCCCAGCATCGCGTGGATGGTGACGACGACCAGGAACCCTCCCTCGATCACGAAGATGATCGGAGTGCTGATGTAGTCGAGCACGTGTTGGTAGGTGCGGAGGCCGCCGATCTCGTCGACCACGAAGTGGTGAGCCACCATGTGGATCGTCACGAGTGCCAGCAGCGAGACCCCCGTGATGGCCGTCCACCGCCAGCTGCGTGAGCGCGGGGAGCCGGTCGCGATCGCTGGGCCGGTCGCCATCAACCTTCGGATCCGAAGACGTGGATCGCCGTGTACACCAGCACGATCGCGCCGAAGATCATGAACGACCAGAACAGTGCCTTCTGGCGGTTCGGCACGAAGCCGCTTCCGACGAGCGCGAGACGGGTGCCGTTGAGACCGTGCACCAGCAGACCGAAGACCAGCAGCACGTCGAAGCCGAGGAACAGCGGGGTCGTGGCGATCTCGAGGAAGCCGTTCCACGAGCCTTCGCCCCGAAGCAGGGTCGAGAGCACCAGCAGGTGCAGGTAGAGGTAGAAGACGAGGCCGAGCCCGGTGATCCGGTTGAGCGAGAACGCGAGGTGGCCAGTGCTCCGACCGCGGATGTCGAACCAGGCGACCGGCCCCGGGAGCTTCCGGGCGACGGGACCCGGCTCGCGTCGCCCTTCGAGGATCTCGTCGACCCCTGCGTCCCGCCCTTGCCTCGGTGACCGCTCGCTCACGCCGAGGCCCCGGTGACGGTGGCCGGACGGTCGGGCACGGCACGGTCATGATCGGTGCGGCGGCCCCGCAGCTCCCGGCGCAGGGCCATGATGCGCTGGGCTGGACGCACGTCGCTCGGGCAGGCCTCGGTGCACTCGAAGGCCGCGTGGCACCGCCACGCTCCGGCATCCTGGTCGGCCCAATGGAGTAGTGCTTCGCGGTCGCCCCCCCGGGACTCCTCGATCATGCGTTGGGCGTACGCGAGGGCCGCGGGGCCCACGTAGGTGTCATCGGTGGCCGCCACCGGGCATGCCGACAGGCACAGGCCGCACTCGATGCAGTCCTCGTACCGCTCGTGATCGTCGATGCCGTCGGCCGGCGACGACTCAGGCAGGAACTCGCTCTCGCGCACGATCGGATGCGGCTGCGGGAAGCGAGCCACGAACGCCGCCATATCGACCACCAGATCGTGCAGCACGGGCAGGTTCGCGATCGGATCGACGATGACGGCGCCTTCCACATCGGAAAGCCTCGTGACGCACGCCAGACGTTCCCTTCCGTTGACCCGCACCCCACACGTCCCGCACGAGGCGTGGAAACACGAATGGCGGAGCCCGAGCGTCGGGTCTTCCTGCAGCTGGATCCAGCGGAGCGCCTCGAGGACCGTCGTGCCCTCGTGTGCCGGTACGAGATGCTCTTCGACGCGCGGCGCGTCATCTCCTCGTTTGAAGCGATGTACTCGAAGCGTTCGCACCGCGTCGCTCATGCCGCATAGGCCGCCGTGTGAGGGAGGAGAACCGTCTCCCGTGTGGCGCAGGGCATGTCGAGGCCGAGTTTTCGGCTGACGACGTCGGCACAGACCTCGGCCATGCCTCGCAGGGTGGTGCCCTTGCCCCCGGTGATCGTGACGAAGCCTTCGACGCCATCGTCCACCGCGTGATCGATCGTCTTGAAGGTGCGTGAAAGCTCCCTGCCGGAATCCGCATCGTCCCGCGAGCCGATCAGTGGGCGCGCTGCCGACCACGCCGAGCGGAACGGCGCCTCGCGTACGGCGGGCACCAGCATGGAGCCCTCGTCGATCATGCGTTGCACGTGGTCGGCAGGAACGCCCAGGTCGTCGGGATCCTCGACCACCCACGAACTCGTGCCGACGATCGAGAGCGCTCGCTGTGGAACCACGATGTCGCCGTCTCCGGATGCATGAAGCCGATTGACCACCATGTTGCACAGGCGTCCGCGGACCGCGAGCATCACACCAGGGGAGGGGCGGATCGGCACATCGACGCCCGCCATGCGTGCGACCTGCTCCGACCACGGGCCCGTGGCGTTCACGACGAGGTCGGCGCCGATATGGGTCTGACGCCCGGTCACCTGATCGCGCACCGTCGCGCCCGAGACCACCCCTCCTGCGAGATCGATGTCGATCACATCGACCCAGTTGAGAAGGTCGGCGCCGTTGGCTTTCGCCGTGGCGAAGAAACGAAGGGGCATGCGCATCGCGTCCATCGTCGCGTCAGGCACGCGCACGGCGACCTTGAGCACGGGGTTCAGCATCGGTTCGAGGCGCAGGGCCTCGTCGGGCTGCAGCACCTGCGTGGGGATGCCTGTGTCTTCGCAGCCCTCGAGGAACGCAGGAAGGTACGCCATGTCTTCGTCGGTCAGCCCCACGAACAGGCCGTCGTTCTCCTCGAACGAGCCGGGGGCGATGCGTCGCAGGAGCGTGTTCTCCTCGATGCACTCCAGCGCCGATTCCTTGTCGTTGACCGCATATCGGGCGCCGCTGTGCAGCAAGCCATGGTGACGCCCAGTCGTGCCCGACGTGAACTCGCCGCGCTCGACCAAGACCACGCGCGCGCCTCGCAAGGTCAGATCGTGGGCGAGGGCACCCCCGGTCCCCCCGCCACCGACGATCAACACGAGAGGCGCCGAATCTCCACCCCCGCTCATCGGCGGATCATGCCACGATCCGGCGACCGGGCTCAGTCCTCTCCCTCATGTTCGTGCCCTCGGGCGAAGTCGCCTCGCTCGGGGGTCACTGGACGCTCGTCCTCGTCGGTCTGTCCTTCGGCGAACGTGCCCTTCTCGACCCCGCCGGGCTCGTGGTGTTCGGTCTCCTGGCCCTCGGCGAAGTCCCCGTGCTGATCCTCGTCGGGATCGTGCTCGGCTTGTCCCTCTGCGAAGGAGCCTTGGTGCTCCGCGTGCTCGTCGCGATCCTTCTCTTCGGTCATGGCAGCCTCCCGGCTTCACTCGACCCAGTCGAACGTACGCGTCACGGCCTTCTTCCACATGGCGTACTGCTGCTCGCGTGCATCGGCATCCATCTTCGGGGTCCACTCCTTGTCCTTGCCCCAGTTGCCCCTCAGGTCGTCGATGCTGCTCCAGAAGCCGGTTGCCAGTCCGGCGGCATAGGCGGCGCCGAGAGCCGTGGTCTCGGCCACGGTCGGGCGGATCACCGGCACGCCGAGCACGTCTGCCTGCGTCTGCATCAGCAGCTCGTTGTGCACCATGCCCCCGTCGACCTTCAGTGAGGTGAGGTCGACGCCCGAGTCGGCATTCATCGCGTCGACGACCTCCCGACTCTGCCAGGCGGTGGCCTCGAGGGTGGCGCGTGCGATGTGGCCGGCGTTGACGAACCGGGTGAGGCCGGCGATGACCCCTCTCGCCTCCGTGCGCCAGTACGGCGCGAACAATCCGGAGAAGGCCGGAACGAAGTACACGCCCCCGTTGTCCTCGACCGAGAGCGCGAGTTCCTCGACCTCGGGGGCGGCGTCGATCATCTTCAGGTTGTCGCGTAGCCACTGCACGAGCGCGCCCGTGATCGCGATCGACCCCTCGAGCATGTAGGCGGCCGGCTGATCGCCGATCTTGTACGCGACTCCCGTGATGAGGCCGCTCTTCGACGGGACGGGCTCGGTGCCTGTGTTCAACAGCAGGAACGAGCCGGTGCCGTAGGTGTTCTTCGCCTCGCCGACGTCGAAGCACGTCTGGCCGAACAGCGCGGCTTGCTGGTCGCCGAGGTCACCCGCGACGGGCACTCCGGCCGCGAGTCCAACCGCGTCGCCGTAGACCTGGCTCGATGAGCGGATCTCGGGAAGCATCGTCCGCGGGACGCCGATCGTGTCCAGCAATCCGTCGTCCCAATCGAGTGTCTCGAGGTCCATCAGCATCGTGCGGCTCGCGTTCGTCACGTCGGTGACGTGTTGGCCGCCCTCGATGCCGCCGGTCAGGTTCCAGATGCACCAGGTGTCCATATTGCCGAACGCGAGCTCTCCCGCATCGGCTCTGGCCCGGGCCCCGTCGACGTTGTCGAGGATCCAGCGGACCTTCGGGCCGGAGAAGTACGTCGCGATCGGCAGTCCCGTTTGGTCCCGGAAGCGATCCTGGCCCCCGTCGGCCATGAGCTCGTTGCAGATCTGGTCGGTGCGCGTGTCCTGCCACACGAGCGCGTTGTGGATCGCCTGCCCGGTGGAGCGGTCCCATACGACCGTCGTCTCACGCTGATTCGTGACGCCAATGGCCGCGAGGTCGCCGGCAGGGATGCTCGTTTCCTTGAGCGCCCCCGCGATCACGTCCTGGCTGCGAGCCCAAACCTCGGCGGGATCGTGCTCCACCCACCCCGGCTTGGGGAAGATCTGCTCGTGCTCCTTCTGGTCGATGCCGACCACGTTGCCGCTGTGATCGAAGATCATGAATCGCGTGCTCGTTGTGCCCTGGTCGAGGGCACCGACGTACTCAGCCATCGTGGGCCTCCTCGGTGGTTGTCGATGCGTCGCCGGCCCAAGCGTCGGCGACGGTACGAAGCAAGAGGGCGCTCGAAGTCGCACCCGGGTCTTGGTGTCCGGCGCTGCGTTCCCCGAGGTAGCTCGCGCGCCCCTTGCGAGCCACGAGCGGGATCGTGGCCGTCATACCCGCCTCGGCGGCGTCGGCCGACCGACGGAGCGCCGCGGGCAGATCCGCTCCGTCGGTCAGGGCGGCCGCGAATGCGTCGCGTGCCGGGATCAGCGCGTCGACCATCGTCTTGTCGCCCGATTCGGCCTTGCCTCGTGCCTGTACGCCGGAGACCGCCGCCGTGAGGGCGGCAGACCAGTCCTCGGCCGTGATCCGATCCTTGCCCGCCGTGGCGACGCCGAGTTGCAGGAACAGCGTGCCGTAGAGCGGCCCTCCGGCGCCGCCCACGGTCGACACGAGGGTCATGCCGACGGTCTTGAAGAGGGCTCCGATATCTCCGGACGTGACGGTATCGATCTTGCCGATCACCGCCTGGAAACCGCGGTCCATGTTGATGCCGTGGTCGGCGTCGCCGATCGCAGAATCCAGTTCGGTCAGGGATTGCTTGTTCTCGGCGATCGCCGCCGCATACGTCTTCATCAACGCGACCACATCGTCGTAAGAGACGCTCACCTCTTCGCTCACCCCTTTGGCTCGGCTTCGGGCGATGAGATCAGACTCCCCACCGCAGGCCCGCGGTCTTCACCGGCGCGTCCCACAGCCGCGTGAAGTCATCGTTCATCTTCAGCAGCGTGATCGAACACCCTGCCATCTCGAGCGATGTGATGTAGGAACCGATCAGGTTCCTCGCGATCGTGATCCCGCGCCCCGCGAGGAACTTGTTCAATTCGTTGTAGACCACGTACAGCTCGATCAAGGGCGTACCGCCCATGCCATTCACGAAGGCGAGCACCTGATCGCCGTTGGAGAACGGTGCATCGTCGACGATGGCCGTGGCCATCATGTCCACGATCTCCGAGGCGGTCTTCATCTTCATGCGATCGCGACCGGGCTCGCCGTGGATGCCGACCCCCATCTCGATCTCGTCATCACCCAACTCGAACGTCGGCGAGCCCGCTGCCGGCACCGTGCACGAGGTGAGCGCCATGCCCATCGATCGTGCGTTGGAGTTCACGTCGCGGCAGATGTCGGCGACTTCCTTGAGGGGGCGCTTCTGTTCGGCTGCGGCGCCGGCGATCTTCTCCATCAACACTGTTGCCCCGACACCGCGACGCCCCGCCGTGTAGAGCGAATCCTGCACGGCCACGTCGTCATCGACGACCACGGATTCCACCTCGGCGCCCTCGGCGCGGCAGAGTTCAGCCGCCATCTCGAAATTCATCACGTCGCCGGTGTAGTTCTTGACGATGTGAACGACGCCAGAGCCGCCGTCGACGGCCTTGGTGGCGGCTTCCATCTGGTCGGGGGTGGGGCTGGTGAAGACCTCGCCGGGACAGGCGGCATCGAGCATGCCCATGCCGACGAACCCACCGTGCATCGGTTCGTGGCCCGAACCACCACCCGAGACCAGCGCGACCTTTCCCTTGACCGGGGCGTCGGCCCGGGCGATGTAGAACGGGTCGTATGCGACCTTCACGAGGTCAGGGTGGGCCGCCTCGATGCCCTGCAACTCCTCCCTGACGACGTCAGCCGGGTCGTTGATCAGCTTCTTCATGGCACAGCGCCTCGCTTTCCGGCCGGCGAGCGATCCCTCACCGGCGTGGTCGGGAGACGACGGGAAGGGGGGGTCCTCCCGTCATCCGGTCCTACAGGTCGAAGATCGCCTTCGCTGCCAGTGCACCGATCACCCCGCCGGCGATGGGCCCGACGACCGGGATCCAGGAGTAGGCCCAGTCCGAGCTGCCCTTGCCGGGGATCGGCAGGACGGCGTGGATGATGCGCGGCCCGAGATCGCGGGCCGGGTTGATGGCATATCCGGTCGGTCCGCCGAGCGCCATGCCGATCGCCAGCACAAGCAAGGCAACTGGCAGAGCGCCCGTTGCGAGGGCGCCGCTCAGGGCGTCCGGGCCGAGAGCCAATCCGCCGATCGAGAGCACGCTGAACACCAGCACGAAGGTGCCGATGATCTCGGTGATCAGGTTCGCCGGGGTGTTTCGGATGGCAGGACCGGTCGAGAAGACGGCGAGCTTCAGGCCCGCGTCCTCCGTCTCGCCCCAGTGCATGAGGTAGGCGAGCCACACGAGCACCGCGCCGATGAACGCGCCGAGGAACTGTCCGGCGATCGCCGTCGGCACGTCTTCCCATGGGAAGAGGTCGATCGACGCGAGTCCGAGCGTGACTGCCGGGTTGATGTGGCCGACACCGCCTTCGACGGCGAGGCTGCCGAGCACGCCGATGAACACGCCCATCGCCCATGCCCAGGTGATCACCACCCAGCCGGAGTTCTGGGCCTTCGACTTGTTGAGGAGCACTCCGGCCACGACACCGTCGCCGATCAGCACCAGCAACGCCGTACCGACTACCTCTCCGAGGAACATCTGAGCGACCACCCCCTCCGTTCGCGACCCCGCCACTCAGGGTCATGTTGGGGGCTAGCCAACTCCGTTCGCAAACATCTGTCAAATCTACCAAGAAGCGTAGGTTCATTCGGTATTGGCAAACAGTGTTCGATATAGTCGAACACATGCGGTGCACGGTTGACAGGTGGCGGACCGAGATCGAATGTGACCGACTGTGACGGAGCGAGCTTCCGAGGGCCCTTCGGGGCCCGCCGTGTACGACCACACCACGATCCGTCGATGGGTTCGAGGCTCCGCGGATGAGATGGCAGCCAACCGGGACTTCCTGACCCAGCTCGACGCCGCGATCGGCGACGCCGATCACGGCGTCAACATGGATCGCGGGTTCTCGGCCGCCGTGATCGACCTCGACGCGACCACCGATCTGCCGCCCGGCGAGCTCTTGATCCGTGTCGGCGGGACACTCATCTACCGCGTCGGCGGCGCCGCCGGGCCCTTGTACGGCACGTGCCTCAGGCGAGCAGGCGAATCGCTCGGCGATGCGCAGGTCTTCGACGGCGAGGCGTTGTTGACGGCGCTGCGGGTCGGGTTGGGTGGGATCCAGAAGCTCGGCGCGGCCGAGGAGGGCGACAAGACGATCGTCGACGCCTACGCGCCCGCGCTCACGGCGTTCGAGCGCGAGCTGCGCGCCGGCGGCGACGCGGCGATCGCTGCACGGAAGGCGGTCGAGGCCGCCCGCGATGGGATGCGAGCGACCGTGCCGATGCAGGCCCGCAAGGGACGGGCCTCGTACCTGGGACCACGCAGCGTCGGGCATCAGGATCCGGGCGCTACCTCCACGGCCTCCCTCTTCGCGGCGCTCGCCGGCGCTCTGGACGGCGAACGATGAGCCTCGCAACGCCGGACGGTGGACCACGTCGCGCGACGATCCAGTCCGTGGAACGCGCCGCCCGCATCCTGAAGCTGCTGGGCGCCGGCTCGTGGCGTCTGGGCGTCACCGAGGTCGCCGAGCGGCTCGGTCTGGCCAAGGGAACCGCCTACGGCCTGCTGCGCACGCTCGAAGCGCAGGAGCTGGTCGAGCAGGATCCTGAAACCGGCAAGTATCGGCTGGGACCGGCGATGCTGCAGCTGGGGAACGCGTTCCTCGACAACCACGAGCTGCGGGCGCGGTCGCTGCTGTGGGCCGACTCACTGGCATCTCGTGGGGCAGAGGCCGTCCGTGTCGGCGTGCTGCATGGTTCGAACGTGCTGATCGTGCACCACGTGTTCCGCCCGGACAACTCGGTGCAGATCCTCGAGGTGGGAGCGTCGATCCCCTGGCATGCGTGCGCGCTGGGCAAGGCGATCGCCGCCTACCTTCCCGATGCTCAGCGTCGATCGCTGCTCGACTCCGGACTCGTCCCGTTGACCGGGCGTACCGTGACCGACCCGGCGACGCTCGAGGAGTCGCTCGCCACCGTCGCCACCGCGGGCGTCGCCCTCGAGGACCAGGAGGCGATCGTCGGCGAAGCCGAGATCGCAGCGCCGGTCTTCGATGACATGGGTCACTCCGTGGGGGCGATCGGGGTCGTCGGGCCGGTCGAACGGCTCGTTCCCGACGGGCGCGTGTCGGCCACGCTGCTCGCTGCCGTGCGGGAGACCTCTCGAGGACTCTCGCGCGACATGGGGGCCGGCCGGGTGCGATCGAGGGGCCCGGCGGCTCGGCCGTAGCATCTGCGCGTCCATGAGCGAGCCACCGAGATACGTCACGGTCGAGGATTACCTGCCGGTCGCGCGCGCAGCCGTGCCCCCCGACGTCTGGGACTACTACGAGGGCGGAGCCGGCGACGAGTGGACGCTGCGGGAGAATCGCCGCGCGTTCGATCGATGGGTGCTTCGTCCCCGGTTCTTACGGAGCGTCGGCGCCCACCCCGACACGTCGACCAGCGTGCTCGACGTCTCGGTGCGATCCCCGGTGTTGGTGGCGCCGTGGGCGTACCAGCGCCTCGCGCATCCCGACGGCGAGCTGGCCACGGCTCGCGCCGCCGCCGCTGCCGGCACGGTGATGATCGTGTCGTCGACGGCCGAGTCGGTGCTCGACGAGGTGCAGGCGGAGGGTGGAGGCCCGAAATGGTGGCAGCTGTACGTGGCCGAGGACAGGGCGTTCACCGCTTCGATGCTGGAGCGTGTCGTCGCCGCCGGCTACGAGGCGATCTGCTGGACGGTCGACTTCCCGGTGAGTGGGCTGCGACGCCGTGATACGCGCAGCGGATTCGTCATGCCGCTCGGCGTCGGCGACAGCGACTACATCTTCGACGCGTCGATCTCCTGGGACGACCTGGCATGGATCAAGGGCCGCGCCGCAGGACTTCCTGTGATCGTGAAGGGCGTGCTCACGGCGGAGGACGCGGAACTCGCCGTCCAGGCCGGAGCCGACGCGATCGTCGTCTCCAACCACGGCGGGCGACAGCTCGATCGCTCGCCGGCTGGGCTCGAAGCGTTGCCCGAGGTCGCGGCGCAGGTGTCGGGCCGCGTGCCGGTGCTGATGGACGGCGGGGTGCGCCGAGGCACCGACGTGCTCATCGCGCTGGCTCTCGGTGCGTCGGCAGTGCTGGTCGGGCGCCCAACGATCTGGGGGCTCGCGGCCGAAGGGGAGGCGGGCGTCGCCGGCGTGCTCGAGATACTGCGCCTCGAGTTCGAGAACGCGATGGCGTTGACAGGGTCCCGCACCGTGGACGAGATCGGTTCGGCGCTCGTGAGGCCGGCTCCCTGAGCCCCAGCCTTCTCGGCCGAGCGTCCGCACCTGCCGGACCTGCCCGTCTGGGAACATCTGCTCATGAGCGGTTACGACCTACATACGCATTCGACCTTCAGTGACGGGACCGAATCACCCACGCACAACGTGCACCTCGCTCGCGAGCGGGGCATCGCCGGCATCGGCGTCACCGACCACGACACGTTCGCCGGTCTCGAAGAGGCAATGGTGGCCGGGCTCGAGGCCGGCGTCGAGATCGTTCCTGGTGTCGAGTTCTCGGCCGAGTACGACGCGGCCAGTCTGCATGTGCTGGGGTACTGGGTCGACCCGACGAACGAGCCGCTGCGCGAGGAGCTGCAACGTCTCACCGACACGCGGTTCCGCCGTGGCGAGATGATGATCGAGAAGCTGCAGGACGCCGGATTCGACATCTCCTTCGAGAGCGTCCGGCGCATATCAGGCGACGATCTCATCGCACGTCCGCACGTGGCCCAGGCCATGGTCGAGGCGGGCATCGTCGAGACCGAGAAGGAGGCCTTCGATCGGTACATCGCCGACGGTGGCATCGCCTATGTGCCCAAACACGCGCTGCATCCCACGGATGCGATGCGGCTGATCAGCGAGGCGGGCGGCGCCTGCGTGCTTGCCCACCCCGCGATGTGGAAGGGCAACGGGTCGGTGCCCGACGAGCTGATCGAGCAGATGGCCGACGGTGGCATGGCTGGACTCGAGGTGGACCATCCCGACCACGATGTCGATACCCGGGCACGCTACCGCGAGATGGCCGAGCGCCTCGACCTCGTTCCCACGGGGTCGAGTGACTGCCACGGCGCGAGGTACGACTTCCGACTCGGGTGCGAGACCACGCCGGCCGAACTCGTCGCTGAGCTGAAACATCGAGCCAGGCGGTAACGGCGGATCAGCCGGTCGCGGCGAAGCCCCTGCGTCTTCCGCGTGCGGGGGCGCTCGAAGGCCGGCGGCGACCGCGACCGCGAGAGGGCCGGGGACATCTGGGGCCGATTCAGCTCGCCACGACGGTACTCAGTACCTGGATGATGCGGCGTTGGTGGGCATCGAGTGCGCTCATGATGGCCTGGGCGACTGTGGGGTTCGCCGACATCAGCTCGCAGACACGGTGGGTCGGCAGGAATGCTGTGGACGACGGGCGTACCGCCGTGACGGTGGCGGCGACGTGACTGCCGTCCCGCAGCAGGGCGAGCTCGCCGAAGACGTCGCCGGGGCCGAGTTGTCCGACGATGTGGCGCTCGTCGCCGCGCTCGATGGTTGCGAGCAGGGAACCCGAGCGCACGAGGTAGAGACCCTCGCCCGGGTCACCCTCGCGGACCACGGTCTCGAACGCGAAGGCGGTGCGGATCTCGGTCTCATCGACCGCTCCGCTCACCAACAGCGCACGTCCCAGCAGGAACGCCATGACCGAACCGTACGGCGCGGATCATGTGAGGTCTGTCGCGAGCTTGACGCAACGCGTGTCGCATCCACGACACCCGACCGAGCGGATCCGTGCGGCTACCATGCGCGCGTGACGAACGGCCCTCTCGAGATGGTGTTCTTCGATATCGGCGGCGTCATGTACGACGACTCGGTGTACGCACGCTCGTGGCAGCGGGCGTTGCGGGAGTCTGGCGCGGAGTTCACCGACGAAGCGTTCGACCTGGAATATGCCGCGGCGCGTGCGGCGCAGTCGGAGTCCTTCCGGCGAAGGCTCACGAGGCGGTTCCTGGGTCCGGACGCCGATCTCGCATCGGTCGAGGCTCGCGCCTCTCGGTACTGGGCGTATCCGCCTAGCGCGCTGTATCCCGACGTCGTGCCGTGTCTCGAGGCCATCGAAGGGCGCTTCCGATTGGGGGTGATCGCGAATCAGCCGTCGTCGGTTCGCGCGGCGATGGAGCGCGACGGGCTCACGCGGTTCTTCGAAGTGTGGGGTGTGAGCGACGACCTCGGACTGTCGAAGCCAGACCCGAAGTTGTTCTCACACGTGCTCTACACGGCCGGAGTCTCGCCGGCCCGCACCGCGATGGTCGGCGATCGCCTCGACTACGACGTACGGCCGGCCCGGACAGCTGGCATGCGCTCGGTGTGGGTGCTGCGCGGCGAGGCGCCCGACGATCCGACGCCTGCACAACTCGACGAGACCGACGCGTGGGTCAACGATCTCGCCGAGGTGCCCGACGTGTTGGGCTCGTGGTCGTAACGTCGAGGCATGCACGTCGTGATCGTCGGAGGAGGCGCCGCCGGATTGGGCGTCGCCAGGGGCCTGCAGCACCCGCTGCGCAAGGCTGGGCATTCCCTCACGCTGGTCTCCACCGAGAACGTCTTCCTCTATCAATCGATCTTGCCCGAAGCGGCCGGCGGCACGTTGGAGCCGCGGCACGTCGTGGTGCCCCTGCGCACCGCGGTTCGGCGTGCCCGGGTCGTGGTCGGGGAGGTCGAGCGGGTCGAAGCAGCCGCGCGGCTGCTGCACCTGCGAGGGGTCGACGGCGACCGCTTCGAGCTTGGATACGACCAGCTGGTGCTCACGCCCGGCTCGCGCTCGCGAACGCTCCCCGTCCCCGGATTGTCGCGCCACGGCATCGGATTCAAGAGCCTCGGCGAGGCGATCCTGTTGCGCAACCACGTGCTGGCACGGTTGGAGGCGGCGTCGCAACGCCCGCCGCGCGACCCCCGGCGCCGAGCCGCGCTCACCTTCGTGTTCGTCGGGGCAGGGTATGCGGGGGTCGAAGCGTTGGCAGAGCTCGAAGACCTCGTGCGATGGGCGATCAAGCACATCCCGGACGTGAGGGCAGAGGAGCTCCGCTGGGTGTTGGTCGAGGCACGTGACGAGATCCTGCCAGAGATCGGCTCCGGACTCGGTGGCTACGCGGCGCGGGAGCTCCGGAGCCGTGGCATCGAGATCAGGACCGGGACACGGCTCGATTCCGTCGAGGGTGGCGTCGTGCGCTTGAGTGACGGCGAGACGTTCCCCGCCGAAACGCTGGTGTGGACGGCGGGGGTCAAGCCCGAGCCGCTCGCGGCGCTGTCGGAACTGCCCATCGACGACATGGGGCGACTGCGGGTCGACGCGGCGATGCGGGTCGACGGCCACGAGGGAGTCATCTGGGGGGCGGGCGACGCCGCGGCGGTGCCCGACTTGCTGGGAGGCGGCTTCTGCCCGCCCTCGGCTCAGTTCGCGACCCGACAAGGGAAGCGGCTCGCGTCGAACCTGCTCGCGACCCTCGAGGGCCGCGAGGTCGAACCGTTCCGCTTCAAGGCGCTCGGCGTCCTGTGTTCGTTGGGGCGGTACAAAGGAGTGGCCGTGGTGCTGGGGGTGCGCCTTCGTGGCTTCCCGGCATGGTTCCTCGCCCGCACCTATCACCTGCTGCAGCTTCCGACGCTGAATCGGAAGGTTCGCGTCGTGCTCGATTGGACCCTCGCGCTGTTCTTCCCGCGCGACGTCGCGGCCCTGGGTTCGCTGCACGACCCGACGAAGGCCTTCGAGCGCGCGTCGAAGGAATAGGTGGGTGCTGTCTGCTCAGGCGCCCTTGCGCCGCTGCTTCTGCAGCTCGCTGGCCGCCTGCAGGGCTTTGTGACTCCTCGCGATGTCGGGCATCTCCGCTCCGCTCGCGAGTTCCTCGGCTGCCCATCTCGTGAGATCGCGGATCGAGACGATGCCGACCACCTTCGCGCGATCGACGACGGGCAGGTGGCGGATGTTGCGTTCCACCATGTGCTCGGCCGCGTCCGTCAGGTCCATCTTCGGGCCGATGGTTTCGAGATCGCGTCGCGTCATGCCATGCGCGACCTTGACGGTGTGGGGATCGCCGCCGGCGGCCACCAGGTTCACGATGTCGCGTTCGGTCACGATGCCGACGAGCTTCTTGCCCTCGAGCACGACCACAGACGAGATGCCGTTCGTGCGCATCGTCTTGGCCACGTCGGCGAAGGTGTCCTCGGTCTCGGCCGTCTTCACATCGGTGTGCATCACGTCCGCGACCTGCATCACACTGCGCCTCCTCGACGGACACTCATCGGAATCGGTGCGGTCAGCCTACCGCGTCGAGGCTCCCGGCCGTCGTACAACACTCCCGTGCGCCACTCCACGCCGATCCTCGCCGCACTCGCGCTGGCGGCCCTGGCGCCGGCGTGCACGGTTTCGTCGCATCCGACCGCGGGCGTGCGTGCGAACCGGCGAGGGAACGCCGTGATCCTCGCACCGACATGCACCGATTCGCTGATCGTGGCGGTACAGGTCGCCGACCTCGACGGGGCCGTCCGCTGGCGCGTGGAAGGTGGCGGAAACGAGTACCCGACGACCTTCGTGGTCGGCCGCGAGCCCCCGCTGCTGGTCGAGACCCACGCATTGGAGGAACCGCTGCGCCCCGGCGACGCCTACGTCGCGACGGTCGAATACGCGGGGTCGTTGCCCGAGGTCGACGTCGAGTTCCGGCCTTCGAGCCTCAGGTCAGACAGGGTGATCGACGCAGGCGGCGACTCCGTCACGATGCAGAGGTTCGCCGACGATGCGGATCTCGGGTGCGTCGGCGACTGGCTCTGGATCTTCGGCAGTGTGGCCGTCGTGTTCGTGGTCGGCGTGATCGCGTCGTTCTTCGGTGGCCTGTGGATCGTCGTGCGGGTCGTGCGCAAGGCCAAGCGAGAGCGCGAGTCGAACGCGGCCCCCACGCGCCCCGACCTCAGTGGTCGCTGACGCCTGAGAAGTGGAACTCGCCGATCTTGAGCGCCGGCACGCGCGAGGCGCTGAAGAAGAACTCGCTCGCGAGGTGGGCGTCGCGTCCCACCATCGTCACGCTTGCGAGCGCCCCGAGGATCGACTGCGTGAACCTGAGGTTGCGCACCGGCCCGGCCACCTCTCCGTTCTCGATCAGGAACGTCCCGTCACGCGTCATGCCGGTGATCGACGATTCCATGGGGTTCACGATGTTGGTGTAGTGGAACCGCGTCACCAGCAACCCCCGCTCGGTCGAGCGCACCATCTCGTCGACGGTCGAATCGCCCG
>JAOUEA010000191.1 GCA_029858935.1 Actinomycetota bacterium | reverse complement strand
CGACCGCCGTATTCGTGGCCGTGATCGCCGCGCTGTTCAACGTGAGCGGCATCGAGCTGATCCTGCGCAAGGATCTCGACTCGAACCGAGAGCTGCGCGATGACGGCATCGTGAACGTCGTCTCCGGCGCGTTCGGGGGCATCCCCGGGTACCACGCGCTCAGCCTCACGGCCCTCGCGAGCCAGATGGGGGTGCCCGCCCGCGCCGCGGGGCTCGTGGCCGCGCTCGTGCCGCTCAGCGCGGTCGTGTTCGGCGCTGCCGCGATCGAGCTGATCCCCCGCCTGATCGTGGGCGGCGTGCTGGTCTTCGTCGGGCTCAGCTTCATCGCCGACTGGCTCTGGGACAAGCGCAAGGCGTTGCCGCGGGGCGAGTTCGTCGTCGTCGTGCTGATCTTCGCGACGATCGTGACGCGCGGGTTGCTGCCCGGCGTCGTCATCGGACTCGTGCTGGCCGTCGTGATGTTCGCGATCAACTACGGCCGAGTCGACCAGGTGAGCGAGGTGGCGTTCGGGGAGACCTGCCACAGCAACGTGGCTCGCCCGCTCGTGGAGCGCGAGCGGCTCCGATCGCTCGCCCAGCACGTGCAGGTCATCCGCGTGCACGGATTCGTCTTCTTCGGCACGGTGAGCGCGTTGCTCGAACGCATCCGCAAGCGGGTCGAAGGCGCCGAGGTGCGGTACCTGGTGGTCGACCTGCGACGCGTGTGGGGCATGGACTCGTCGGCGGTAGTGTCGTTCCGCAAGGTGGCTCAGCTCGCCGAGGCCGACGGGTTCGAGCTGGTGCTCACCGACGTGCCGGAGACCGCGTCGCGGCAGCTCGAGCGGGGGGGTGTCGTCGCCGCCGAGGGCGTCGTGCGGTTCGAACCCGACCTCGATCGCGGTCTGCAGAGATGCGAAGACGGCCTGTTCGATGAAGCCGTCGTCGATGCGACCGACGGCTCGGCAGATGTGCTCGCCGCACTGCCCTCGCATCTGTGGTCCTACTTCGAACGCGTCTCGCTCCCGGAGGGAACCCGGCTGATCGCCCAGGGTGAGCCGCCCGACGACGTGTACGTGTTGGAGTCGGGCCGGCTTCGGGTCGAGTTGGTCACGCCCGAGGGAACGCAGATGCGTCTGAGCACGGTGCGCCCGGGCGTGATGGTCGGCGAGATCGCGTTGTATACGGCGGTGCCGCGCACGGCCGACGTGGTGGCCGAGACGACGAGCGTGGTCCTGCGCATCAGCCGTGCCTCGATCGAGCGCATGGAGGCCGAGGAACCGGAAGTGGCGGCCGCCCTGCACCGCTGGTTCGCGACGACCCTGGCGGAGCGCTTGAGTGAGAGGTTGAAAGCGCTCGACGCCCTGCTCGACTGAGCACGCGGCCGCTCGTCGGTCCCACTCGGTAGCGTCTGGGCTCATGGACGCCGCCACCCCCCTCGACCGCCTGCGGCAGATGCTCGGGGCCGACGCCTCGTTCCGACCCGGGCAGCTCGACGCGATCGAGGCCGTGGCGCGCGAGCGGGGGCGCGTGCTGCTCGTGCAGCGCACCGGTTGGGGGAAGTCGGCGGTCTACTTCATCGCCACCAAGCTGCTGCGCGAGGAGGGGACCGGCCCAACCCTGCTCGTGTCGCCCTTGCTCGCCCTGATGCGCAACCAGATCGAGATGGCCGAGCGCATCGGCGTTCGCGCAGAAACGATCAACTCCACGAATCCCGATGAGTTCGATGCGATCGCCGAGCGGCTGGCGAACGACGAGATCGACCTGCTGCTCGTCTCGCCCGAGCGGTTCGCGAACGCCCGATTCCGCGACCGCATGTTGAGCGTGATCGCCCGCACGGTCGGGCTGCTCGTGGTCGACGAGGCGCATTGCATCAGCGACTGGGGCCACGACTTCCGCCCCGACTACCGCCGCATCGTGCGGGTGCTCGAGGCGTTGCCGCCCGGCGTGCCGGTGCTCTGCACCACCGCGACCGCCAACGATCGGGTGATCGCCGACATTACCGACCAACTCGGCGAAGGGCTGCGCACGTTCCGTGGCACCCTCGACCGCGAGAGCCTGGCGCTCGCGGTCGCCGACGTGCCGGCCCAGGCCGAGCGACTGGCATGGCTCGCCGAGACCGTGCCGTCCCTCGAGGGCTCAGGCATCGTCTACGTGCTCACGATCGCCGACAGCGAGCGGGTGGCCGCGTTCCTGCGTCGGCGCGGCATCGAGGCCGAGGCCTACAGCGGCGCGACCGACAACGACGACCGCGTGCGGCTCGAGCAGGCCCTGCTCGCGAACGAGCTGAAGGCGCTCGTCGCTACGAGCGCGCTCGGCATGGGGTTCGACAAGCCCGACCTGGGCTTCGTCGTGCACTATCAGTCGCCGGGCTCGCCGATCGCGTACTACCAGCAGGTCGGACGAGCCGGGCGCGCCCTCGAGCACGCGCCCGCGGTGCTGCTCTGCGGCGTCGAGGACCGCGAGATCCAGGACTACTTCATCGAGACGGCGTTCCCGCCGCGCGACCAGGCCGAGCGCATCGTGGATCTGCTTGCCGATGCAGTCGAGCCGATGTCGCTGAACGACCTCATGGCGGCGGTGAACGTTCGTCGTGGACGACTCGAGTCGATGCTCAAGGTGCTCGAGGTCGAGGGCGCTCTCGCGCGCGAGCGGGGCGGGTACGCGCGCACCGGCGCGCCGTGGACCTACCCCGCTGACCGCGTCGAGCACATCACCGCGCTGCGCCGGCACGAGCAAGAGGCGATGCGCCGGTACGCGCAGCATGACGGGTGCCTTATGGAGTTCCTGCGCCGCGAGCTCGACGATCCGGGCGCGGAACCGTGCGGCCGGTGCGCGTGGTGCCGCTCGACACCGCTCGTGGTCGAGCCCTCGCCGGAGCTGCGCGCCGCCGCCCGAGAGCACCTCCGTCGTTCCGACCTGTTCGTGGAACCGAGGAGGCAATGGCCCTCGGGGCTCACCGAGTTCGGCGTGCCCAAGGGACGCATCGCCGAACAGGAACGGCCCGTCGCTGGCCGCGCGCTGTCCGTGGTCGGCGACGGCGGCTGGGGCAGGCTCGTCGCGGCAGGACGCGGCGGGGACCAGCGTTTCGCAGACGAGCTCATCGAGGCGAGCGCGACGCTCATCGGCGAGCGCTGGAAGCCCGACCCCGGGCCAACCTGGGTGACGTGCGTGCCGTCGATGACCCATCCAGACCTGGTGCCCGACCTCGCCGAACGGGTGGCGGCGGCGCTCGACCTGCCGTTCCACGAGGTCGTTCGCAAGGTCGCCGAGAACCAGCCACAAGCGGCGATGCGCAACAGCGCCCAGCAGGTACGCAACGTCTGGGAGGCGTTCGATGTGGGAACGGGCTCAGCGCTCGACGGCCCCGTGTTGCTCGTCGACGACCTGGCCGATTCCAGATGGACCATCACCGTTGTCGCGCGAGCCCTGCGCCGGGCAGGCGCCGGTCCCGTGCACCCATTCGTGCTGGCCACGGCGGTCGCCGGCTGACGCGCGTCTGGTCGCACGAAGTTGGCGCTCGGGGTCGTGACGCCGCCTCGCGTCTGTGTCAGAGTGGCGCCTCGTCGTTGCTGAGGGGGCTCAGATGAAGAGGCACCTGTCGTTCGCGGCCACCGTTACGCTCACGCTGACCGTGTCGGTCGCGCTCGTTTCGACCGCGTCGACCGCCGGCGCGAAGCTCAAGGCCGACTATCGGTTCGAGGGCAGCCTGAGGAACTCGGTCGGATCCGCCGCCAAGCTCACCCGCGAGGGACCCGGTGCCGTCTTCCTGCACAAGCAGGTCAAGGGCTCCAGAGATGGTGTCTGGAGTTGGCCCGAAGGAACGGGTCTTCGGCTCGACGGCGCGAGGAAGGCGGTGGGACCCGGCAAGGGCACCTATACGTTCGTGATGCTCGTGCGCCTCGACAACGTCGACGGCTACCGCAAGCTGATCCATTTCAAGGATCTCGCGGACGACGATGGCTTCTATGTCGACGACGGCACCCTGTACCCGTACGACCTCGACTATTCTGCAGTGGTCGTGCAGCCTGCGACCTGGTACCAGATCGCCGTCACCAGGGACTCCTCGAAGGTGGTTCGGGTCTACGTCGACGGCGCCCGCGTCCTGCGAGTCGCCGACCCCACCGGCACCCAGGTCCTCGGCCCGGACAACTTCTTCCGCTTCCTCCGTGACGATGAGAGCACCGCGACCGAGGAATCCGGCGGCATGATCGCCCGACTCCGCATCTACAACGGTCCGCTCAGCGGGAAGCGTCTGAAGAACCTGCCGTACTGACCGCTCAGCGACGGGGACGGTGTGGTCGTCGACCCACGCCTCCCCGTCGTGGAATCAGAGCATCAGAGCGTGAACGAGATCGGCCGCACCGGCGGCGGGGTGTTGCGGCTCTTCGTGAAGCGCGGCACCCCGTCGATGATCGCCGAGGCGACGGCGGGCGT
>JAOUEA010000192.1 GCA_029858935.1 Actinomycetota bacterium | reverse complement strand
CGCCTCAGCGATCGACGAGTGGCGCCCCGAGGTCGTGCTCGACCTGTCCGACGAGCCGGTGCTCGGGTACCGCGAACGCATGGAGCTCGCGGCCGTGGCCCTCGATCGAGGCGTGCGATACGCCGGCGCCGACTTTCGGTTCGAACCGCCGACCCGAGGCCCCTTCATCGGTGCGGCCACGCTGGCCGTGATCGGGACCGGGAAGCGCACGGGAAAGACCGCGATCAGTGGGGAGGTCGCCAGGCTCGCAGCGAGGCGAGGCGATGACCCTGTCGTGGTGGCCATGGGCCGCGGTGGTCCCGCGCACCCCCAGGTCGCGGAGGCGGGAAGCGTGCACCTGGAGCGCCTCGTCGAGCTCGTCCGAAGCGGGCATCATGCAGCGTCGGACTATCTCGAAGATGCGCTCACGACCGGCGTCACGACGATCGGAGCGCGACGGGCCGGCGGCGGGCTGGCCGGTGCTCCCTACGCCACGAACCTGCGAGAGGCGGCCGAGCTCGCGGCGACCCGGGGCCCGGGTGTGATCGTGCTCGAAGGCAGCGGCGCTGCCATCCCACCGGTCCCATGGGACGCCGGGATCCTCGTGGTTCCGGCCGGTGCGCATCCGGAATACCTCGGTGGCTACCTGGGTCCCTACCGACTGTTGCGGTCTGACCTGGTGGTTGTTACCATGGCAGCCGACCCGCTTGCCGGGTCCGAGAACCTCTCCGCACTGCGATCCCACGTCCTCCGGTACCTCGATGAGTCGCAGCTGTTGATTACCGACTTCGTCCCGGTTCCGCTGGCCGATGTCGAGGGTGCGCGGGTGTTCTTCGCCACCACCGCCCCCGGCGGCATCGCCGCCCGGCAGGTCGAGCATCTCCGCTCGACCAACCGATGCGAGGTGGTGGGGTGGAGCGCACGGCTGGCCGACCGGGCCGGTCTGGCGGAGGACCTCGACGCAGCCCAGGGGTACGACGTCCTCCTCACGGAACTGAAGGCCGCCGCCGTCGACATCGGCGTCGAGCGAGCCCTCAGCCGGGGGGCGGAGATCGTGTTCGTGGACAACCGCGCCGTGGTCGTCGAGGGGTCGACCGACCTCGAGACGGCCCTCGGCGAGGTGATCGACCTCGCCAAACGGCGAGGCGACAGCCGAGAGGCGAACCTATGAGTCAGCCGGAGACCCCGTCGAAGGACGAGACCCTGAATCCCAAGGAACCGAAGACGCCACACATCGTGATCACCGATCGCGAGCCCGGCCTGCCCTTCTCCAAGGGCTTGATGGCTTCGCAGGTCATGGTGACCGGCCTGTCTCCGTACCGTTCGTATCAGGTCGCCGAGGCGATCGAGGACCGCCTGCGTGAGCAGGGCCGCGCCTCGGTCACGTCCGATGAGATCGCCGAGATCACGTTGACGATGATCGGAGAGATCGCGGGGGAGCGCTACGCGAAGAACTTCGTGCGATGGCGTGAAGTCGAGCGACTCGACGTGCCTCTCGTGATCTTGATCGGCGGCACGACGGGCGTGGGGAAATCGACGATCGCGACCCAGCTGGCAGCCCGCCTCGGCATCGTGCGAGTGGTCGCGACCGACGCGATCCGCGAGGTGATGCGCTCGATGCTGTCCTCGCAGCTCATGCCCACCCTGCACACTTCGTCGTTCCACGCCGACCAGGCGCTCCGCGAGCCGCCGGGCACGTCCTCCGACGCGCTGCTGCTCGGCTTCCGCGAACAGACCGCGGCAGTCGCGGTCGGCATCAACGCGCTGATCGATCGAGCGGCGACCGAAGGCACGAGCATCGTCATCGAAGGTGCTCACATCGTTCCCGGGTTCGTCGATCTCGAGTCGCAGCGCGATCGCATCCTGGCCGTGCCGTTCATCCTGGGCGTCGAGGACGAGGGGCGTCACCTCTCGCACTTCGCCACGCGCGAGGATGCCGTCGCGGCACGTCCCGCCGAGCGGTACGCGGCGGGCTTCGAGAACATCCGGAGGTTGCAGCGGTACGTGAAGAGCCAGGCGCTCTCGCATGCGGTGCCGGTGCTCCCCAACTACAGCTTCGACCAGGCGATTGCCGCCGTGATGGACCTGGTCATGGAACGAACGACCCAGCGAGCAGCCGAGATCCACGGAGCCGTCGATGACGGCGCCGATCGCGGCCTGCTGGCGAGCGATCGCCCCGATGACCGGTCGACGACCGGCCCCAGAACCGCCTAGGAGGATGCCTGCCCGATGAGATTGTTCCTCGACACCGCCGATATCGAAGAGATCCGTGAGATCAACCGATGGGGAGTGCTCTCGGGTGTGACGACGAACCCATCGCTGGTGGCAAGGGAGGGTCAGGATCCCGACATCGTCTGGAAGGAGATCCTCGAGACGGTACCGGGCGACATCTCGCTCGAGACCACCGCGACCGAGGCCGACGCGATGTACGAGCAGGGGCTCGAGCTCGCACAGAAGGCGCCGAACGCCGTGGTCAAGGTGCCCATGACCGCCGAAGGGCTCGCATGCGGCAAGCGGCTCGTTGGCGACGACATCAAGATCAACGTCACGCTCGTGTTCTCACCGGCCCAAGCGATCTTGGCCGCTGAGATCGGGGCATACATCGTGTCGCCGTTCCTCGGGCGTCTCGACGACGTCGCGAGCGATGGCATGGGCATGCTGCGCGTCATCACCGAGATCTACGAAGTGCAGGGCTACGACACGAACGTGCTCGCCGCCTCGCTCCGAAGCCCGATGCATGTCGTGGAATCCGCGCTGGCGGGCGCCGATATCGCGACCATGCCGTTCGATGTCTTCGCGAAGCTGGTGAAGCATCCACTGACCGACCTCGGCCTCGAGCGATTCCTCGCCGATTGGCAGACGCTCCAGAACGATCTGAAGGGAGAGGCATAGCCTCATGGACACCACGACCGACCGCAGCACCCTCGAGCAGAAGCTCATCCCCGAGCTGCAGCGAATCGCCCAGGAGATGGGCATCGAGGGAACCCAGCGCCTCAGGAAGGCCGGCCTGATCGATGCCATCGTGGCGGAGGGCGGGAACGGCTCGGGGAAGAGCGGGGAGTCCTCCACGGAGGTCGTGTCCCAGCCCGCCGAACCAGAGTCGCACGACTCATCGGACGACCGGCCCGATGCATCGTCCGACACGGGCGAGGAAAGCGGAGACGGTGATCTCGACCGCGAGGGCGATCGAGACCGCAACCACGAACGCAACCGAGGTGACCGCATCCGAGGCGACCGCAACCAGGGCGATCGCGGTGAAGGTCGAGACCGGGACCGAGAGCGCGACAAGGGTGGCGGCCAGGCTCAGGGCGGCGGCCAGGCTCAGGGCGGCGGTGACCGCAATCAGGGCCAGGGTGGCAACCAGGACCGCAACCGCCGACAACGCCCATCTCGCGAGGACCGGCGTCGCATGCGTGAGGAGCGGCGTGCGCGCGAGGAACAGGAGCGCGCCGAGGAGATGGCGAACGCGCCGACGCAGTCCGGCATCCTCGATCTGCTGCCCGACGGCTACGGATTCCTGCGGACCTCCGGCTACGCGCCGGGCTCCGAGGACATCTACGTCTCGGTGTCACAGGTGCGGAAAGCGTCGCTGCGCAAGGGCGACGTCGTCGCCGGCAAGGTGCGGCGTCCGCGCGACAATGAGAAGTACCTGGCGTTGCTCGACGTCGAGACCGTGAACGGACTCGACCCCGAGTCGGCCAAGGACCGTTCGAACTTCGACAAGCTCACGCCGCTGTTCCCCGACGAGCGATTCCGGCTCGAATCGGGTCCTCAGGCCGTGACCGAGCGCATCATCGACATGATCTCGCCGATCGGAAAAGGTCAGCGAGGCATGGTGGTCTCGCCCCCGAAGGCCGGGAAGACGACCATCCTCAAGCAGATCGCGAACGGCATCATCACCTCCAACCCCGAGGTGCACCTGATCGTGTTGCTCGTGGACGAGCGACCCGAGGAGGTCACCGACTGGCAGCGCACCGTGACGGCGGCCGAGGTCGTCTACTCGACCTTCGACAAGCCGACCGACCAGCACATCCAGATCACCGAGCTCGTACTCGAGCGAGCGAAGCGCCTCGCGGAGTCGAAGCAAGACGTCGTGATCATGCTCGACAACCTGACCAGGCTCGCTCGCGCCTACAACCTGGGGATGCCGGCGAGCGGCAAGATCCTCTCCGGCGGCATCGATGCATCGGCCCTCTACCCACCGCGTCGGTTCTTCGGCGCGGCGCGCAACATCGAGGAGGGTGGCTCGATCACGATCATCGCGAGCGCGCTCGTCGAGACGGGATCGCGCATGGACGACGGCATCTTCGAGGAGTTCAAAGGCACGGGGAACATGGAGCTTCGGCTCGATCGGCAGCTCTCGGAGAAGCGCATCTTCCCGGCGATCAACGTCGATGCCTCGAGCACCCGAAAGGAAGAGCTCCTGCTCCCGCC
>JAOUEA010000033.1 GCA_029858935.1 Actinomycetota bacterium | reverse complement strand
GCGGGGCTGCTAGCGTCGCGCCGATGATGCGGCCATCCGTCTGGCGATCGCGCACCCTCGCTGCTTCGCTCGCGCTGGTCGCCGGCCTCGCTCAGCGTTGGCCGGCTTCCGCCCAGGGCTCGCCAGACGTCGCCGAGGCCATCGAGGCTTGCTTCAAGCCGGATGAGCCTCGGCGGTTCGATCGACAGGTTGCCAGGGCGATCAGGATCTCCCGCGATCTGCCCTCGAGCTGGGCGGATTCACCGTCCATCGCGAAGATCGCGTGTTGGCAGGGAGCGGATTTCAAGACGGACTTCCGCGAAGACGGCCGCTCCTACTACGTCTGGCGCGGCATCTTCGCGATGACCACCCAAGAGATGCAGACGATCTCCGGCACATGGATGACAGCCGACCGCGATGCCTTCCGGCTGTCGCCCCGCTGCTTCAAGTGGGGATGGGCGGCGTGCCCGAACACGGTTGCGAACACGGCCTGGGCGCAGCAGATCATCGCGGGTCTCCGGTGGATCTGGCTGAACCACGGGAATCCGACGGCGGCGTGGGCCCACATCAAGCGCACCGGCCGGTTCAACTCCTACCGTCGCACCGGCACCGACGATGCCCCGACCCGCGACCCCTTCGGCACCTGCCCGGTGGCCGGGCCCGTCAGCTATCGGGACAGCTTCGGTGAGCGGCGCACCGTCGGTGGATACCACCCGCACTGGGGCAACGACATCGTCGCCCCGAACGGTCGTGCGATCCGGGCGCCGTTCGGAGGATTCGCGGTGGCCCATCGCGACAACTGGTTCGCTGGGTTGTACGTCACGGTCCTCGGGAAGCGGGGCTACGTGCGGAACGTGCATCTGAGTCGCGTGGGCAAGCTCGGCGACGTGAAGACCGGCGACGTCGTCGGGTACGTTGGTGCCACGGGCGACGCGCGGGGACCGCACAACCATTTCGAGTGGCATCCGTGGTCGGCGCCGTCTCCCCGTCACCGATCGCCGTTCGGCTTCAGTCTCGTGATGGACGCCATCGACCCGTACCCGTTCCTCAACAAGGCCTGCGGTGCGCGTCGCGTAGCGCTGTCGCCCGACGAGGAGCGTGTGCTCGAGCGCTAGGACGGCGCCGGTCGCGTCGTCAGCGGGCGATCGCGTCGCGTTCGATCGGGCAACTCATGCACCGCGGCCCTCCGCGGCCGCGACCGAGTTCCTCGCCGTCGATCGTGATGACCTCCAGCCCCCCGTCGCGCAGCCGCGTGTTCGTATCGACGTTGCGCTCGTAGGCGACGACCACGCCGGGAGCGATCGCGAGCACGTTGTTGCCGTCGTCCCACTGCTCGCGCTCCGCCTGGAATCGGTCGCCGCCGGTCAGGAACTGCCGGATCCTGGGGACGTCGAGCGCGCGCGCGATCGCTTCGAACAGGTCGTCGACCTCTTCGACCGCGAGGCCGTTGGCGCCGGGGGTGACCACGTAGGTCGTCATCGCCTCCCGCGCGTCGGGGAAGACGGTGAACGCGTCGACATCGAGCATCGTGAGCACGGTGTCGAGGTGCATGCTCGATCGTTGCGACGGGATCTCGACCGCGATCACCTGCGTCGCTGCGTTCGCTCGGAACAAGCGCTCGGCCAGTAGCTCCACGGCGGCCGGATGCGTTCGCTCGCCCATGCCCACGAGCACGGCGCCGTTGCCGATCACCAACGCATCGCCGCCCTCGAGGAACATCGGACCTTCGCCGTCGCTCCAAGTTTCGAACTCCGCGTTCGCGAACAGGGGGTGATGCTCGTAGACGGCCTGAAGATGCAGCGACTCACGGATGCGAGCGGGCATCGCCATGGTGTTGATCGAGACCCCTCCGTAGATCCACGCGGAGGTGTCGCGCATGAACAGCGTGTTGGGAAGCGGCGCCGCGACGAACCCGCGACGCATGCGCGCCACGATGCTGTCGCTCGGGAACGGCAGCTCGTCGAACGTGACCCCGGCGACCAGGTGTTCGGCCAGGTCCGACGGGGGGAGAGCCATCAGCCACTCCCGCACCTCCGGACCGAGCGTGGGCCCGAGCAGGTCGGGGTCGAGATGGTTCACGAGGCCTTCGCGCACCTCCGGGAGTTCGAGCACGTCCGCGAGCAGATCGTCGAGGTAGACGATCTCGACGTCGCGCGAGGAGAGCGCGGCGGCGAACGCGTCGTGTTCCTCCCGTGCTCGGCCCACCCAGAGGACGCCGTCGAACAGCAGCTCCCGCGCCGTGCCCGGGGTCAAGCGTTGGAGCTCGAGTCCCGGCCGGTGCAGCATCACCCGTCGGAGCTTCCCGACCTCGGACCCGACGTAGCAGCGCGGGGCCTCGGCCGCCGTTCCGCGTGGCTGGGACATCCAGCGAGGCTACACCCGGTGCCGGTCGTTCAGGGCCGCATCATCCCGCGGGCTGCGGCATCGGCGGCACCGATGGCGATCCGGGCGCGGCATGCTCCGCAGTGCCTGTTCGTCGGGCCGCCACCCAGAGCACGCCGAGGCCGAAGATCGCCGTGAGCAGCCAGACGAGTCCACCGAGCACGGGGATCAGTGCGATCGCCCGCAGGATGGCCCACCCCGCGAGGAACGCGGCGAACCGTGACTTCGGCGGCTTCACGAGTCGTCGCCCGAGCACGTGCGCACCCGCAACGTAGCCGAACGTGTACACGAGCGCGAGCGCGAGCAAGAGGAACAGGCCGAGCGGGATCGCCACGATGATCGCCAGCAGCAGCACCGCGGCAACCGGCAGCAGGAAGAACGCGGCAGCGCCGAGGCCGATGGCCGCCCCCGTCCGCTCGCGCGCGGCGACCGCGAGCGCGTTGTCGGCGCCCGGCGCCAGGGCGAGAAGCACCAACCCGAGCAGTAGCGTCGAGACCGTGTAGCCGATCCACCAGGCGATACGGCTCGCGAACCCGAATCGCGCCGCGTCGAAGTCGGTGTTCATGCGGCGCTGCTCGCCGCGGATCGTCGCGTCCGGTTCCACCGCCGGCGAGTCGACCGTCACGAGATCGCCGCCGATCGTCGCGCCGGATCGAACCGTGACGGATCCGTTGAACACGACGACGTCGCCGCCGACGGTTCCCGAGATCGTCGTGCGACCGTTGAACACGATCACCGACTCGGTGACACGGCCCGCGATCGCGGCCGGTCCGTTGAAGATCACGACACGGTTGAGGGTCTCGCCTTCGTCCACGTCGATGCGCCCGCTCAGCACGATCTGCTCCCGCCCTCCACCCGTGTCCTGCGCGACGGCCGGCGTGGCAAGGCCGAGGCAAGCGATCGCGCCCGCGCCTATCACCACCCAGGCACGGACGGTCCTGGCTCGAGGGCGTGGCAGGCGAAGTCGTGAACGCATGGATGTCTCTCGTCCTCTCAGGGTCGACGCGTCCAGCCTAGGGGCGCCCTTCCCGCTCTCGCAAACCGAAACGACGGCGGCGAGGCAGCGCGCGGAAGAAGACGGCTCTGGGGGTTGACCGGGAAGGCGCTGGGGCGGTACACACCGACCGTCCCGAAGAGCGACGGAGAGGGAGGCCCCCCCGATGGTGCGTTCAGTGCGTTCCGTTTCGATCCGCTTGGTCGCGGTGATCGCCGCGTTCATGCTCTTGGTGCCGCAGGCCGGCGGCGCAGAGCGGTCGGCCGATCGAGGCTCGTTCGAGTTCGCGACGCCCTTGTTCGGCATCGCGATCAAGCGCGGTGACGTCTACGTGGCCGACACCGGTCAGGGTGTCGTGCGATACGACCCAAGCAGCCGAACCGGATCGCTCATCGCACCCTTGCCGGGCGTGAGCGACATCGCTCTGCTCAGGACGGGCCGCATGCACGCGATCACCGGTGGTCCGGAGTCGATGCTGTATCGCATCTTCGACGGGCAAATGACGCCGGTCGCCGACCTCGGGGCGTTCGAGGCGGAGGTCAACCCCGACGGCGGCGAGATCGACTCCAACCCGTTCGGTGTCGCGGCACTCCGCGGGCGCCGCGCGTTGGTCGCCGATGCCGGAGCCAACGCGCTGCTGCAGGTCGGGCGCAACGGCCACGTCGACTGGGTTGCCACCCTTCCCAGCCAACTCGTGCCGACGCGCAACGCGAAGCGCCTCGCTGGGTGTCCCGACCCCGAGCCCGACTTCGCGTTCGTCTGCGACCTGCCCAGGCGCATCCCTGCCGAGGCCGTGGCCACCAGTGTGGCGGTCGGACCCGACGGGGCCTATTACGTCGGTGAGCTCAAGGGGTTCCCGGCGCCGAAGCATCGCTCACGGGTCTGGCGCATCGAGCCCGGCACCCGGCACGCCGAGTGCGGGTCGAGCCCAGCGTGCACCGTCGTCGGGCGAGGGTTCACGTCGATCGTCGACCTCAGCTTCCGTCCGAACGGATCGTTGCTGGTGGTCGAGATCGACGATGCCAGTTGGCTCGCGGTCGAAACAGGCCAGGCCACGCTCGGAACGGTGAGCTCCTGCGACATCGCGAGTTGGGAGTGCGACACGGTGGGCCGACTGCCGATGCCCACGGCCGCCACCTCGAACCGCAGGCACGTCTTCGCGACGACGCTCGCCCTGGTGCCCGGCGCGGCTGACGTGGTCAAGATCGCCTGACGTCGTCGAGCGCTTCGCGCGGGGCATACTGTCCGCATGGCCGGACCGCTCCGCGTGACGCGCTCGGTCGTCGTTCCCGAGGGCGAGCTTCGCTGGCGCTTCAGTCGCTCGTCGGGGCCGGGCGGTCAGTCGGTCAACACCGCGGACTCCCGCGTCGAGCTGAGCCTCGACCTTACGACGACCGTGGCGCTCGGCCCGAGGCAGCGTGCCCGCGCGCTCGATCGGTTGCGAGGGCGCGCGATCGACGGGGTGGTGACCGTGACGGCGTCGGAGCATCGCTCCCAGCTTCGCAACCGTGAGGCCGCCCTCGAGCGACTGGCCGAGCTGCTCCGCGGGGCGATCGCGCCGCCCCCCGCGACGCGCCGCCCGACGCGGGCGACCCGCGCCTCGGTCGAGCGCCGCATCGCCGACAAGAAGCGTCGCGCGAGAACCAAGCGGCTCAGGAGGTCCGACGACGACTGACCCTCGGCAGCCACGCACCACGACCTGGCCGTAAGCTACTGCCGACATGATGAGGCGGTTGGGTGTCCTGCTGGTGCTCGTCCTCGGCATATCGACGCTTGCCAGCTCGGCTCCGGCGGTCGCTGCCGACTTCCAGGCCGACGCCTGGATCAAGCTCTGCGGTCTGAGCACGGGGTGCACGATCGACCCCTTGCCCCATCCGTGGAAGGGCCGCGATGTCTACAACAGCACGGGCGCGAAGCAGACCGTGGCCGTCCGCATGGAAGACGGTGAGGGCGTTCGGTTCTGGATCACGTTGGAGAACGACGGCGACCAACCCGACACGCTCACGGTCGACGGGTGCAGGGGCAACCGCCGCTTCAAGGTCAACGCCGTGCTGATGGGCAAGCACACGCGACCGGACTGGCGTGCCGAGAACGTCACTCGGAAGTTCCGCAAGGGCACCTTGGCCTTCTCCTTCCCGGCTCGAACCGAGGCCAAGAAGGAGGTGTTCACGCTCAACATCATCGCGCCCACGCAAGCCGAGGGTGTGAGCTATCGGTGCGAGATCGTGATCAGATCACAAGGCCGATGGGCGGCTCGCGACACCGTCGTCGCCAAGATGACGACCTATTGAGCAGGAACCATCGCGGCTCAGTGCGGGCGGCGTGATTCCTCTTGCTCGGCTCGTCTCCGATGCGCTTCGGCCTTCGCCGGATCGCCTCTGCGCTCGGTCACGTGGGCGAGCGCGCGCCAGGTCCATCCGGCGAGCTGACGCTCACCCAGCTCCTCGCTGATCGCGATCGCTTGCCGCAGGTCTCGCTCGGCGTCGTCGAGTCGCCCGAGCTCGCGCGCCGCGATGCCGCGCTCGGCAAGCGCGTCGCCGAGCTCCCACCGCGCGCCGAGCTCGGTGAAGATCTCGATGCCTCGGTCGAAGTAGGGAAGCGACCGCTCGTAGTCCTTCCGTTCCTCGTGCAATCTGCCTTCCTGCACCGTGGCGACGGCGAGGCTGAATCGATCGCCCATGTCGATCGCGACATCGCGTGCTCGCTCGATCGTTTCGGTGGCCTCGTCGAGCCGTCCCTGGTCGCCGATCACGATCGAGAGCGAGCACAGGCTCCGGACGAGCGCCCAGCGATCGTCGGTCGCCTCGGCGATCTCGAGTGCCCGCCGCCAGATCGTCTCGGCCTCGGCGAGGTCGTTCCGCGTCCACGGAACCCATCCTGAGAACAGCAGCGTGCGCGAGATCGCGCCCGGGTCTCCCGATCGCTCGGCGGCCTCCAGCGATCGGCCGAGGAGCTCTTCGGCCCGGTCGACGTCGGCAGCCACGTTGATCGAGATGTCACCGAGGAACCGAAGCGCGATCGCGAGGGTGACGTCGTCACCATGCTTCGAGCCCAGGTCGACCGCTCGTTCGAGCACCTCGGTGGCTCCTCGATACTCGCCAAGCCAATAGAACGCCTCGCCCATGCCCGCCAACACGCGGGCTTCGCGCCTCCCCCATCGAACACCCGTGCCGGCCATGGTGAGCGCGCGCCGATAGCGATCGAGCGCCGAGCGGTTCTCCATGCGCCGTCGCGCGCGGTCCCCGGCCTCGGCGAGGGCGTCGGCGGCGCGGTCGGGAAGCATCCGTGAGGTGGGTTCGAGGTCGAGTGACGCGAGCGCGGCCTGCTCGAGATGCTCGGCCGCCCACGACCGATGGTCGTCCGCCTGCAAGCGATCGGCCACCGTGAGGTGCAGCTCCCGGCGGAGTCGCTTCGGCAGGCTCGCGTACGCGACGTCGCGGAGCGTCTGATGGCGGAACCGCCATCGCGGTGCGTCGTCGTCGACGCGCACCAGCAACTCGGAGTCCTCCAGCTCCTCGAGTCGGCGTCGGAGCTCGGCGTCGCCGTCCGCGCGATCGGGATCGGCCGCCATCAGGGAGCGGATCTCATCGAGGTCGAACGAAGAGAGGAAGACCGAGGAGCGGCGTGCGAGGTCGCGCGAGGGCGCAGGGAGCGAATCGATACGGGCGGCGATCACCGCCTGGACCGTCGGCGGCACGGCGCCGGTGCGGTCCTGCCCTTCGCGCAGCAGCATGCCGGTGGTCTCGACGATGAAGAACGGGTTGCCTCCCGCGCGCTCGGCGATGATCGCGGCGTCACGGTCCGCGATCCGGTCGCCGCCCGCCTGACGGACGAGATCGGTCGCTGCCTCATCGGTGAGCGGGCCGAGCAGGACCTCGACATGGGCTGCGGCACCGGCACCCCATGTCGGGCGCGCCTCGAGCAGCTCCGACCGTGCGAGCGTCAACACGAGCGTTGCTCCTCGGCGCCGGTCCGACACGAGACGTTCGATCAGGTCGAGCATCGGAGGTGCCAACTCGTGCGCGTCCTCGAAGGCCAGCACGACAGGGAGGCTCGAGCTGAGCCCGTCGATCAACCGCATGAAACCGCCCTGCACGTCCTGCACGAAGACCGATTCGTCGAGGCTCGGTTCCGCGAGCCCGAGCGTGAGCCCGAGACCGGCTGCCACGCGTTCGGTCTCGGAGGGGTCGCAGCAACCATCGACCAGCTCTCTGAGCCGGTCGCCGATCGTGTCGGGCTCGCCGTTCTCGTCGATGCCGGCGAGCTGCCGGAGGATGGCCGCCACCGGCGCGAAGCTGGCGCTGCCGGCCGGCACCTGCGCATGACCGTGCAGCACGGCGATGCCGGGGTCGAGGCCGGCGAAGAGCTCATCGGCAAGGCGTGACTTGCCCGATCCGGCTTCGCCCAGGATCGTCACGAGCGTGGGTGTGCTCGACGTTGTCACGCTGTGAACGGTCTCGCGGAGTCTCGTCAGCTCGTCGTCGCGGCCGACGAACGGGATCGTGCGCCGAACGGATCGGGTCGTGAGCCCCGCCACGGGATACGCCTCGAGCCGTTCCTCGAACCCCTTGGCATCGACGTCGCGGCGGTCGCCGAAAGACACGGTCGATCCGGTGAGGGCGTGGGCCGTGCCGCCGACGAGCACCTCGCCGGGTTCGGCGGCCGTCTGCAGACGGGCCGCCGCGTTGACGACCGACCCGGTCACGAGCAGCTGTTCGGAGGGCCCGGTGCCGGTGGCCGCCTCACCGGCCTCGATGCCGACCCGTACCTGGAGTTCATCGTCGAGGCCGAGTTCCTTGCGCATGCGCCGTGCCCGGGCCCTGATCGCGAGTCCGGCGCGGACGGCCCGCAGCGCGTCGTCCTCGTGCACCTTGTGCAGCCCGAAGACGGCCATCACCGCGTCGCCGATGAACTTCTCCGGCCGCCCCCGGAGGTTCAGCAGCTCTTGAGTGGCGGCGTCGTAGAAGCGGCCGAGCACCTCGCGGGCTCGTTCGGCGTCGAGGTGTTGCGCGAGCGCGGTGGAATCGACCAGGTCGGCGAACAGCACCGTGACGATCTTGCGTTCGTCGGTCGCGAGCGAGCTCGTCACGGCGGCGCCGCACCCGGGACAGAACCGGGCGTCGTCAGGCAGGGGGCGGCCGCAGACGGCACAGGTCATCTCGCCAGCATATGGCGCGACGACGACGCCTCCGATCGTGAGGCAGACAGAGCGCTCGAGCTGCTGCGGAACCGAGGGCGCTCGTCGATGCCGACGATCCGCACGCCGTCCATCATCTCGAACCGTGCAGCTCGTATCGTGAGGGCATGACCGAGGAACATGTCTTGATGAATCGCGCGGCCTGGGACGCCGATGCCCCGGAGTGGGTCGAGCGTGGCCGGCGCGACTGGGCGAGCGAGCGGATCTCGTGGGGCATCTGGCACGTCCCCGAGTCCGAGCTGGGATTGCTGCCCGACGTCGAGGGACTCGACGTCGTCGAGCTCGGGTGCGGCACGGGCTACGTGTCGTCGTGGCTCGCCAGACGCGGCGCACGGCCTGTCGCACTCGACAACTCCGGACGCCAGCTCGCCACCGCGGCCTCCTTCCAGCGGGAGTTCGATCTGGGCTTCCCGCTGATCCACGCCGACGCCGAGCGCGTGCCCCTTCGCGATGCGAGCTTCGACCTCGCGATCTCTGAATACGGTGCGGCGATCTGGTGCGATCCGTATCGCTGGATCCCCGAGGCGGCCCGTCTGTTGCGGTCGGGCGGGCAGCTGATCTTCCTCGGGCATTCCTACGTGTCGATGCTGGCGTTCCCCGACGAGGACCTGCCCGTGTCCGAGACGCTACAGCGCCCGCACTTCGGCATGCATCGGTTCGCTTGGGCCGACGCCGAGGGCGCCGTCGAGTTCGCCGTGCCGCACGGCGAGATGATCCGCCTCCTGCGCTCGTCGGGCTTCGAGGTCGAGGACCTCGTGGAGTATCCGGCGCCCGCCGATGCGGTGACGCCTTCCGATCCGCTCGCTACGGCCGAATGGTCCAGGCGATGGCCGATCGAGGAAGCCTGGAAGGCGCGCAGGCGCTGACCTCGAGGTGGAGGAATGCCCGGAGGCTTCCGGTCGTTCCCCTGGCTACGGGGTCGATCGATCGAAGGCCCCGGTCCGCACTTCAAACGACGACCGGAGGTACCGAACCATGGCAACCGTCGACCTGACTGCAGCGACGTTCGAAGAGACCGTGACCGGCGACGGCATCGTCCTCGTGGACTTCTGGGCCGATTGGTGTGGCCCGTGCAAGATGTTCGCGCCCACCTACGAGCAGGCGTCGGAGTCCCATGCCGACGTCGTATTCGGCAAGGTCGACACCGAGGCCGAGCAGGCGCTCGCGGCCGGGTTCAGCATCACCTCGATCCCGACGCTCATGGCGTTCCGCGACGGCGTGATGGTGTTCGCTCAGCCCGGCGCGCTGCCTGCGCCCGCTCTCGACCAGCTGATCGGGGCCGTGCGCGAGCTCGACATGGACGACGTGCGCCGCCAGGTCGCCGAGGCGGAGCAGGGTGAGGCGGCCGCGAACCTCTCCTGAGCGCGCCCACGATCTCGGTTGCCGATACGCTTGGCGGCCGATGAGCACCGACCCCGAGTTCGAGCCGATCGAAACGGAGCGGCTCGTGCTGCGCCGATCCAGAGCCGACGATGCCGACGCGATCTCGGCCTATCGCAGTGATCCCGACGTGCACCGGTACCAGGGCTGGGATCGAACCGACCCCGAGGGCGTGCGGCAGGAGATCGAGGGCATGGCGTCCCGGAGCCCGGGGGAGCCGGGCGGCTGGGTGCAGTTCTCCGTCGAGGAACGAGGCTCCCACCGGCTCGTCGGCGACGTCGGCATGAGCCCGGCGGACGGCGAGCCCGGCGTGATGAAGGTCGGATACACGATGGATCCGGCGTGCCAGGGCCGTGGGTACGCGACGGAAGCCGTCGCCGCCCTCGTTTCCTATGCGTTCGGCACCCTCGGCGCCGAGATCGTGCGAGCCTACGCAAGCGCTGAGAACCTGCCATCGATCAGGGTTGCCGAGAAGGTCGGCATGGAGTTGGTCGAGCGCTTCGAGCGCACCGACGGCGGGGAAACCTGGAGCGGCGTCCGCTACGAGATGCGCCGGCCGTAGACCCGGGCCCGCGGACGTCAGCCCGCGTCCGTCGCCTCGTCGTGGCCTCGGAGGCCCCGGGTCAATCCGATTCGGGATCGGCTCGACCGAGGGGTGCCGTTGCCCGCTTCAGCGCCCGCTCGGCTCGAGCGAGCTCGAGCTCTCGCTCCGCCGCGGTGGCCGCAGCTTCGGCGTGCTTGCGTTCGACGACCTCGAGCCGGCGTCGCATGCCCTCGAGCTCATGCGCGAATCCGTTCGCGGCATCGCGGGCGGTCCGCGCCCGCCGTCGGGCCCCATCGCGATCGCGCCGCAGCCGGGCGATCTCGGCGGTGAGCATCGCGCGTTCGGCCCGGCGTGAGCCCGGCTCCGTGGTCGCACGCCCGGCGGGTCGAGCATCGGTCTCGGGCTGGTCGTCGTCGGGCCCGATGTGCCCCTCGACCGATGTCAGGGCGAACACGTCGCCGAACCCCGCACTCGCCTCTGGCGGCCGATCGAGGGTGCCGCTGGCCAATGCCGATCCCGCGGCCGCGTCGACCGAGCACGTCTCGAGTGCCCGCACGATCTGGTCGGCGTGGGTCGCCGACCCCTTGCCGGCATCGGCGAGCGCCTGGACCGCGACCGAGGACAGGTGGGCAACGACATCCCTGCGGGCCGCGCCCGCCGCCCTCAACCGATCGGTGGCCCCGCGCTTGGACGAGAGAGCGGCCTGCTGGGCCGCGCGGACCTCGGCACCGGCGCTCAACAAGGCCTGCAGGCCCTCCTGGTCGCGCACGGCGAGCTGATCGAGGGCCCAGGCCACCATGGTGGGTTTCTTCAGCGCCTTCACGGCCGTCGCATCGGCGGTCCTGCCCTCGGCTCGCAGGTGCCCGGCGAGGTCGTCGCGCGCGGCGATGAATGCCTCTAGAGGCGCCCTGTACAGCGCGACGGCCTCCTCGGGGAGGATCTGCTCGCTCGACGACGCCATGGTGCAAGCTAAGCATCCGCGAGTGCCGAGTGCCCATCGCCGAGCGCCGAGTGCCGAGCGCTTAGGAGCCGAGTACGTCGAATCGATCGACGGCGATCCAGGACCCGCTCGAGGCCGACGACCGGCGACCGAGCACCTCGATGCGGATCCGGTGCGTGCCCTGACCGAGGGCGTCGATGCGCTCCACCACCCCGAAGGTTCGTCGTGCCGAGTACAGGTCCACGACTCGCAGCGGCTCGCCGTCGACCCAGAGGCGGGCACGCCCGCGGTTGGGCCCGGTCACCGAGACCCAGTCGATGCCGACCCCGTCGAACAGGATCGATGCGACCGCCCCCGTTCGCCGGGAGATCGAGAACGAATCACCCGAGGCCCGACCTGTGCGCACGGTTCGCCATGCGTTCCCGGCCCGCAGGCTGACCGGTGCGTGTCCTTGCTCGACCGAGCGCCGGCCCTCGAAGGGGTGCACGAGCGGGGTCGCGGCGTTGCCCACCCGGTCGACCACGGGATCGACACCGGCGGGATTCACGACCGCCTCGTATCTGCGGCCGGGGACCAGTGGCTCAGAGGGCATGAGCACCACCGAGCGCACTCGTCCGGCGCACGCGACGGTGTCGCCGCCTGCGGCCCGGCATGAGCGGTGCACCGCGACCCGGCCGCCGCCGAAGCGGCGCAAGCGAACGTTCCCGGCATCGACGCCCCGCACCCATTCGTCGAACGTGACGACGATCGGTCCCCGGAAGCCGCTGCCGACCTGGACCGTGGCCGTCGGCGGGGTGATGTCGGTCACGAAGGTCGCCGCGACGGTTCGATTCCCCCGCATCGTGATCGTGCACGTCGGTCCGGTGCCCGAGCAGGCGCCCTTCCAGCCCGTGAAGTAGGCGTCGTCGTCGGGGTCGGCGGTGAGCGTCACCGTCGCGTCGGGATCCACGCTCTTCTCACACGTCGCTCGGCATCCGAGCCCCGGTGGTGCGCTGACGATCTTGCCCGCGTCACCGCGCACGTCGATCGTCAGCCGGCGGATGGTGATCGGTCCGAGGGTGCGACCCGGTACCACGTCGAGGTCGACCCGGCCCGCGATGCCCGCGACGTGCCCGTGGCTCGTGTGCTGCCAGACGCGCCAGCCGTTGCCGTCCCACTCCCCGGCCGGCAGGGTGGGGGACTCGACGCCCCAGTGTGCGATCCACAGGGGTGCCCCGTCGCGAGCGAGCGCGCGCGAGTCTCCGGTGCGGCTCGCCCAGCCGTAGGGGCTCGTGTACACGAGAGGTGTCACGCCGGTCAGGCGTCGAACCTCGGCGACCCACCGCCGTGCCCAGGTCGTGATGCCCTGCCGATCGAGCCCCTTGCTCGTCTCGAGGTCGAGGACGGGCAGCAGGTTCCCAGGTCTCGGGTTGGCGCGGCCGACGAACCACCGTGCTTCCTCGACCGCGTCGCCCGCCGACGGGTCGGGGCGGGCGAAATGATAGGCGCCGACCAGCAGTCCGTTGGCCCGAGCGCCCGCCCGGTTCGTGACGAAGGTCGGGTCGACGAAGTCGTGCCCGTCGGTCGCCTTCAGGAAGACGAATCGCTTGCCGGCGCCGGCCACGCGTTTCCAATCGATCGTGCCCTGCCAGTGGCTCACGTCGATGCCGGGCAGCGTGGGCCCCACCGCGAGGCGCACCTGTGTGGGCGTTCCGGCTTCCGCCGATGAGCCGGCGAACCCCTCGGATTCGATCGGCGCACCGGATCCGTCGGAGGCCGAGGCAGCGAGGCTTCCCGAGAGCGCCATGGTCACGGCGATGGTCGCGACGACCGGACGGAGGCGTGGGGAGGGCGTCGATGGCATAGAGAGGGGTCGGTCGGGTTCGAAGAGGGTACTCGTTGGTACCTCTTCGGCCCGGACCGAGTGTGGCTGAACCCCCCGACGCCGAGGATCGAGGTGCGGGATCGGTCGAACCGGGGCGGCGCTAGCTTCTGGAGCTACTCAGACCCCATCGCTCGCGCTCGACGCGAGCCAGATGCTGGACGGCCTCGCGGACGGTGTCGTCATCCGGATGCTCGGTCAGCCAGGAGCGGGCCTCGGACATGGCGCTCGACGTTTGGTGCGGCGTGGTCGCCGCGGTCAGCGCGTGGAGAAGGTCGTTGCGATCCATACCTGCATTCATACCCTCGACTCGCAGCGATGCCACGTATCCGAGGCCGTTTTCACATCAGCGTCACATGGTCGTCACGACCTGCGCCGGGTGTCCCCAGGTGGCGAGCTGCCGGGTGCCGGTAGACTCGCGGCCTCATGCCGGCCTCGATCGTGCTCGGGACCCAATGGGGTGACGAAGGCAAGGGCAAGGCGGTCGACTTCCTCGCCGATCGCGTGGACTACGTGGTCCGCTACCAGGGCGGGAACAACGCGGGCCACACCGTGATCGCAGAGGGCCGCCTGCTGAAGCTGCAGCTCATCCCCTCGGGCATCCTGTACCCCCACATCACCTCGGTGATCGCCGACGGTGTCGTCGTCGATCCGCGTCACTTGATCAAGGAGATGGATCAGGTGCGTGAGACCGGTGTCGACGTCTCGCGACTCGTCGTGAGTGGCAACGCCCACATGATCATGCCGTATCACCTCGAGCTCGAGAAGGTGACGGAACGCTTCCTCGGCAAGAACGCCCTCGGCACCACGAAGCGCGGCATCGGCCCCGCCTACGGCGACAAGGCGGCGCGCATCGGTCTGCGCATCCAGGATCTGTTCGACGAGAAGATCTTCCGGGAGAAGCTCGAGGTCGTGCTCCGCGAGAAGAACTTGATCCTCACGAAGATCTACAACCGTCTGCCGCTGGATGCCGACCGGATCGTCGAGGAGTACATGGGGCTCGCCGAACGCGTGCAGCCCCATGTGATCGATACCGGCGCGCTGCTCCACCAGGCCCTGATCGACGGGAAGCAGGTGATGTTCGAGGGCGCCCAGGGGGTATTGCTCGATCTCGATCATGGCACCTATCCGTTCGTGACCTCGTCGAACCCGGTGGCCGGCAGCGCGTTGGCGAGCGCAGGCGTCGGGCCGCACTGGGTCGACCGTGTCGTCGGCATCATGAAGGCCTACATCACGCGCGTCGGGGCCGGGCCCTTCCCGACCGAGCTGGTCGACGACGTGGGTGAGCGGCTCGGCACGCGTGGCAAGGAGTTCGGTACGGTCACCGGCCGGCAGCGCCGGTGCGGCTGGTTCGACGCGTGCCTGGGGCGGTACGCGGCGCGACTGAACGGGCTGACCGAGCTTCTCGTCACGAAGCTCGACGTGCTGAGCGGGCTCGACACGGTGAAGATCTGCACGGGGTATCGGGCATACGGTCAAGCGTTCGACGACATGCCACCGCATCAGTCGGTCTTCCACGACGCCAGTCCGATCTATGAGGAACTCGAGGGCTGGCACGAAGAGATCGACGAGTGCCGGGTGTTCGAGGACCTTCCCAAGCAGGCCCAGGTCTACGTCCGCCGCATGGAAGAGCTCGTCGGCGTGCCCGTGAGCATCGTGAGCGTCGGTCCCGCTCGCGAGCAGAGCCTGCCCGTGCCCGACCCACGCTGACAGGGGAGCCTCGGCCCTCGCCCTCGTGACCGTCTTCGTCGGCCCTGGCGTTTTCTACCGCATCTTCCGTAGACTTCGGCACCTGTCCCGACCTCAGGAGGTCTTCGTGCGGAAACGACTGTTGGTGGTGCTCGGCCTGGTGCTCGCCATGGTGGCGACCTTGCAGACCGGAGCGCAGGCGAAGCTGCCCACGAGCGGCGGCGTCTGCGTGGAGCATGACGTCGGCGCCGGCTTCGAAGGGCGTGGAACGCGGGTGCGCGACCTCGTCGAGGCGCCCAAGAAGGATCCGGTCGCGAAGTGGGTTCGCAGGCACGGGAACCAGGCCGACCGTGCCGCCGACCGCGCGGATCGAGGTCAAGCGATCACCGTGCCCGTCTGGTTCCACGTGATCCGCAAAGACGCCACCGTGGCGGGGGGCAACGTGCCGACGTCGCGGATCAACGCGCAGATGCAGGTGTTGAACGACTCGTTCACGGGATCGACCGGGGGCGCGAGCACCGGTTTCCGCTTCGAGCTGCAGGGCATCACTCGAACGACGAACAAAGGCTGGTTCAACCTCACCGGCGGCGGCAAGGATCGAAAGATCAAGCAGGCGCTGCATCGTGGCGGGCTCGAGACGCTGAACATCTATACAGCCAAGCTCGGTGCCAACCTGCTCGGGTACGCCTATCTCGCCTCTGATGCCGAGGAGGTCGGGGTGCTCGACGGTGTCGTGGTGCACTTCGAGACGCTCCCTGGCGGTGCCTTCTCGATCTACAGCGAGGGCGACACGGCGACCCACGAAGTGGGCCACTGGTTCGACCTGTACCACACGTTCGACGGCGGGTGCGACGGGGGCGACTTCGTCGACGACACGGCCCCCGAGGCCTCGCCGGCCTTCAATTGCCCGGTCGGCCGCGACACGTGTGTCGGCGGAGGGGTGGACCCGATCACGAACTTCATGGACTACACGCAGGACAGCTGCATGTTCGAGTTCACGAGGGGCCAGGCCGTGCGCATGCAACAGGCCTGGAGCGCCTTCCGGGCCTAGCCACCCCCGGCTCGATCAGGGACGCGGCGTCCCATTGGGGGGGCGCCGCGTCCGCGTCGACGCGGCGGGGGGGCCCGGCCGGGGACACGCCGGCGGTCGGTAGACTCCTGCCATGACGACACGGCGAGCGCCCGAGAGGGATGCCCGTTGAAGGTGCTCGTCGTCGGGGGTGGAGGTCGCGAGCACGCGTTGTGCTGGGGTCTCGCCCGTAGCCCCCGCGTCACCGAGCTGGTCGCGGCTCCGGGCAACGCCGGCATCGACGAGCTCGCGCGCACCGTTGCCGATGTGAGCGTCGACGACGTCGAGGGCCTCGTCGAGCTGACTCGACTGGAGCGGCCCGATCTGGTCGTGGTCGGGCCCGAGGCGCCGCTCGTCGCCGGACTCGCCGATGCCTTGATCTCGCGGGGATCCACCGTGTTCGGCCCGTCGGCGGCCGCCGCCCGCCTCGAGGGTTCCAAGGCCCATGCCAAGGAGCTCATGGTGGAGGGCGCCATCCCAACCGCCCGGGCAGGGGTGTTCACCGAGCTGGCGACGGCGATCGGGTTCGTCGACGCGCTCGGCGGGCGTGCGGTGATCAAGGCCGACGGGCTGGCCGCCGGCAAGGGCGTGACGGTCGCCGCCGACCGTGCGGTGGCCGTCGACGCGCTCGAGCACTGCCTCGACGCTCGTGCGTTCGGTGAGGCCGGGGCCACCGTGGTGGTCGAGGAGCTACTCGAAGGGCCCGAGATCTCGGCGTTCGCGCTCGTCGACGCCACCAGCGTCGTGCCGCTCGCGCTGAGCCAGGACTTCAAGCGTGTGGGCGAGGGCGACTCGGGCCCGAACACGGGTGGCATGGGCGCCTACTCGCCGCTCCCGTGGGTCGGCCGCCAGGCCGAGGACCGCATCTGGACGATCGTGCGAGCGACGGTCGATGTGCTCCGCGCCCGCGGCGTCCCGTACCGGGGTCTGCTCTACACGGGGCTGATGCTCACGGCCGAGGGACCGAAGGTGCTCGAGTACAACTGCCGGTTCGGCGACCCCGAGACCGAGGTCGTGATCCCGAGGCTGGCGAGCGATCTCGCCGACCTGCTCGTGGCGACCGCGACCGACCGCCTCTCCGACGTGAAGGTCTCCCTTCACAGCGAGTCGGCGGTCACGGTGGTGCTCGCGAGCGGTGGCTACCCCGGCCCCTACGCGTCGAGGGTGCCGATCGAAGGGCTCGACGACGCCGTCGCGTCAGGCGACGTGTCGATCTTCCATGCCGGCACGGCGCGAGACGGCGATACAGTGGTGACGTCGGGGGGGCGGGTGCTGGCAGTCACGGGCATGGGCGCGACGATCGAGGCCGCTCGCGCTGAGGCATATCGGGCCGCCGACCGCATCACGTTCGAGGGCAAGACATGCAGGCGAGACATCGCGGCCCACGCGGCCCGGCTCGCGGGGGAGGAGCAGCGGTGAGCGACGAGACGCCCCGGGCGGGGGTCCTGGCGGCCTCGCCCAGCGAGCTGGGCACGATGCGCCAGGCCGGCTTGATCCTCGAGAAGTTCGGTGTGGCGCACGAGATCCGCATCATGTCGTCGTCAAGGAACCCCGACCTCGTCGACGAGTACGCTCGCACCGCGTTCGAGCGTGGACTCAAGGTCATCATCTGCTCGACCGGCATGTCCGGACACCTGGCGGCGGCCGTCGCAGCGCGCACGATCCTGCCGGTGATCGGGGTGCCCATCGCGACATCGCCGCTGATGCTCGGCTACGAGGCGCTCGCGATCACGGCCCAGATGCCGACGGGCGTGCCCGTGGCCACGGTCGGCGTCGACGCCGCCGTCAACGCGGCCGTGCTGGCAGCCCAGATCGTCGGCATCGGCGACGACGAGGTGCAGGCGGCCTTGTGGCGGTTCAAAGATGACCTCGCGGAGGGTCTCAAGCTGTGATCCCGCGGTACGACGTGCCCGAGATCTCTGCAGTGTGGTCCGACGAGGCCAGGCTCGGACACTGGCTCGAGATCGAGCTCC